>CAIYSA010000067.1 GCA_903928655.1 uncultured Bacteroidota bacterium | reverse complement strand
GTTTAACCAATTTATTAGCTGCTAACCAAATATTTCCCTCTTTATCTTCAACACAGTGTTGTATAGAAACATTAGCAATTTCTTTAGATAAATTAACGGTTTCGAAATGATTATTCTTATAAATTTTTAATTCAAAGTTTGAGCCATTAAAAATAATACTGCTATCTGAGCAAACTATTAAGTCTAAAATATTATTTTTTGATTTTAAATCAGAAAAGTAGTATTCAAATTTTTTACCATCATATTTTAGTATTCCTTTTGTGGTTCCTATCCATAATTGATGTTTTTTATCAAAAGCTAAACAGGTGGCAGTATTGTAATTAATGATAGGCTCTAAATCAATTCTTTTTATTTCTTGATTTTTAATTTTATATAATGCAAGAGAAGCTGAAATCCATAGTGTTCCATCTGTATCTTCTACTATATCGCTAACATAGGTTTGTATAGCTGAAAATTGTATAAAACATTTTTTTGATTTATTAAGCATGTATAAGCCAGTTGCTGAGCATGCGTAAACAGTTCCATTAGAAGCTTCAAACACATTCATAAAAAAAGGAAATGTATTGATGGTATCTTTTAAAATGAAACCAAAATTTGTAAATTCAGTTCCGTCAAAGTATGAAACTCCCTTTTTGGTAGCAATCCATAAATTATGTTTTTTATCTTCAGATAAACCTTGTATTTCATTATCAATTAAACCGTTAGTGGTATTGTAATGAATGTATTTAGAGCCATCAAATCGTGTAAGGCCATCAACACCACCAATCCATAAATATCCTTTTGAGTGGTAAAAAATAGACATTGTTTCTTGCGAATTATATCCATCTCTACTGTCGTAAACCCGATAAGAGAAATCTTGACAAAATACATTATTATTTAAAATAACAAATAATATAAATATGTTAAAACGAAACCTCATAGTTTAATAGGTAAACATAGTAAAAATAAGTCAGCATCTATTTATTCTTAAATAAACGTACCTGTTTATTAAATTAAAGATATCTTATTAATAATGACCGATAAATTAAAAATGGAAATTGTCAAACACTGCTTTAAACTCTTTTGAATTAAAATATGGTTTAAGTTAGTAAAATTCAAAAGCATGGCAATATTTTTACCTAATATGTTCCCTAGTATTATTCTAATTTCCCTCCCAAAAATTAGTTGTCAATAATAAAAAAGTGTTTTTGTAAATATTTTTCCAAAATAAATGTGTCTTTTTTTTTAATTCTGAATTATATCTCTATAATCATATTGAATATTATGAAAGAAAACAAACTATTTAGCTCAGTGTCACACAAAAATAATTTTACATACTTATTTGTGATATTTTTATTTACTATGCAAATTGCTTTATCTCAAAGCGGTGAAAAATATTTCAATATTGCGAGTCAAAAATCTGATTCGGGTGATTTTAATGGAGCAATTGAATTTTACACAAAATGCATTGAAATTGAACCTAGTTTGCTTGAAGCATATCATAATAGGGCATTGGCTAAAACTAATTTAAAAAATTATGAAGGAGCAATAATAGATCATGATAAATGTATTTCAATTGATTCAACAAATGCCGATTTTTTTTATGGCAGAGCACGTGCAAAATATTTTCTTAGAGATTATAAAGGTTGTATTACTGATAATTCAATTGTTATAAAACTGAATCCTAATTTTGGTTTGGCTTATTTAAACCGAGGATTGGTAAGTGTTTTTATAGGAAATAAAGTTGATGGCTGCAAAGATTTAATAAAGGCAAAAGAATTAAATGCAAAAAATGCACAAGAGATAATGAATGAATATTGTAAATAAAATTTTATTAAATAGTAATTTATTATGGATGATGAAAATCTTAAACAGAGAAGAGAGAGGCTTAAAAAATGGATGATGATTGAATTTTCGAAAATGGAGAAACGGGATATATCTAGTGGTCTTTTAAAAAAAGTAATAATAAATGGCAATGAGGAATGTGTGCTAAATGAAGAATTCGTTAATCACCAAATTCTTTTGCCTTTTGATGCTAAGGAAGCAATTTTAATCGAATTTTTCTGTAATTACTGTTATTTTGAATGTTATTCTAAAATTGAGTTTTATAGACATATGTATGGGAATAATTCTTAAATTTTATTTCTTTTTCTGATTTACTTTTTTTTTTGCTTCAGGAGACCAGCAGAGGCCGCTTGATTTTTTTTGCAAACAGAGCCTGGGGCATGACCCTCCCGGAGTCATGCCCTGTTTGTCTAAAAAAAATCAAGCGGCCTCTGCTGGTCT
>CAIYSA010000066.1 GCA_903928655.1 uncultured Bacteroidota bacterium | reverse complement strand
TTTCAATTCTATATTTAATAGTTTACTTTTTTATACTTTAAAGGAAATTAATACTGCAAAAAATTTGATTTCAAGAATCCATCAAATAAAATCTACTAAATGATAATTCGTAATTTATATCTTTTATTAGTGATGCTAATCTTATCTTTTAGCTCTAAAGCATCTAATGATTCTTGTTTAAAAATTAGCGAAACTCACTGGAATACTGTTTCAAAAGAAAAAAATTACATTGAAACATATACTGATGATGATGAAACAAAAGAAAAGAAAAAAGAAACATCTATTGGAAAAAGACCATCAATTGATTTTGGTGGCTTTAAATATGTGTTTTATATTATAATAGCTGGCGCAATAATTTTTTTAGTTGTAAAGATTTTACAAAACATCAATTCATCCCCA
Source organism: uncultured Bacteroidota bacterium (assembly GCA_903928655.1). Lineage (GTDB taxonomy): Bacteria > Bacteroidota > Bacteroidia > B-17B0 > Aurantibacillaceae > UBA4416. The sequence continues at coordinate 3,612 of CAIYSA010000066.1, read as the reverse complement.
AATATTGATGTGGATAAAGGTCGAGTATATACCTTATCGGAAGTTGAAGATAAAATGCTTGATATAGATTTAGATAAAATTTTGAATAATGCTTTACTAGCTGATGATTTTAGACTTGCTTTAAGAATTAATTTTTTAATTATTATAAAATTGCTTTCGATAAGTAATAAAATTATTTGGAAAAAGGAAAAAACGAATTGGGAATATTTTAACGAATTAAAAGATCCAACCATTGCGTTAAAATTTAAAGAAATTGTTGAGCCGTTTGAAACTATTTGGTACGGAGAACATGAATTATCTGAAAGTCAATTTAATAAATTGCAACATGCTTACAATGTATTTAAAAACAAACTAACCTAAATGAATAAAAATTTCATTACAATACTTTTGGTTATTTTGGTTTGTGGAGGCATTGCTACGTTTGTCTTTTATGTTAAAGCTCGTACCCCAAAATATAAATGGGAGACGGAATTTTCAAAAAAAAGTGAACAACCTTACGGTTTAAAAAGTTTTTATAAATTGTTGAAAGAACAAAATAATGATATTAAAAGTGTAAGCAGTAATGAATTGAATTTATTAGATACTAGTGATACAAATAGTAATTTTATTGCTATCGATTCTTACATTGACTTAGATTCAATTAATATTAATTATCTTTTGGAATATATTAAAAATGGCAACAAAGTTTTTATTTCCTGGAATGAATCTCCTATTTATTTGTTGGAAAGGATTTTACCTGCGGCAGATTCTATTTATGTGTATGATTTTTTTGAGCGCAGTATAATAAATGTTAATTTCTCTTCGTCTCAATTGCCTTTTCCGGAAAAAATCAATTTTCAGCATCAATATTTAAAAAATATTACCCCAATTAATTGGCCAGGGTATGCTTTTGGGTATTTTGATAAAACTTTTAGTAGCCAAAATGTTATTCCTATTTCATATATTAATGATTCTATTGTTAATTGTTTTTCTATTTCATATGGTAAAGGGACATTAATTATACATTCTAACCCAATAGTTTTTACTAATATTTTTATGATTCAAAAAAACGGATTTAAAAATACTAATAACATATTTTCGTATTTAAATAATGGTAAAATATATTGGAATGAAGTAGATTTTAATCATCAAAACAATGATGTTAGTAGTGATGGTAATCCTTTAAAGTTTTTATTTTCGCACTATACTTTAAAAACTGGGTGGTATGTTTTTTTGATTAGCATTTTTATGTTTATTTTATTTAGATCTAAAAGGGAACAACGGATTATACCAATCATATATAAAAACAAAAATACATCTATCGAATTCGTGAAAGCAATTGGCTCTCTCTATTTTCAGAAAAAGGCTCATCATAATATAGCAAATGAATTGTATAATATTTTTTTGGCAGATATTCGAACTAGATATAATATGGTAACCGCTGATAAAAAAGAGGAATTAATAGAACTGATTTCTAGCAGAACAGAGATTAATAAAGAAGTAATCGTAGATTTATTTAAACTCTTCAGTGATGTTAAGTATAACGTAAACGCAAAATCAAAAGACTTAGTAAAATTATATCAAGCATTAGAAAATTTTAATAATATAAAAAAATAACATGGAAAATAACTTAGGTAATAATGATGAGTTAAAATCAAATTCGAATGCTTCAATTGACGATAATTTATCAAACACGGAGAAGATTCAAGATAATCTAATTAATGATTTTAACGTCAATAAAGATGTTAATTATGTCAAAGATATTTATGACAAAACAAAAATTGAAATTCAAAAAGTTATTGTTGGTCATGATGATGTAATAAAATTGCTTTTAGCAGGAATGTTTACTGGAGGTCACGTTTTAATGGAAGGCGCGCCCGGTGTTGCAAAGACTTTAATTGCTAAATTAATTTCTCAATGTTTTCATATTGATTTTAAACGAATTCAATTTACTCCAGATTTAATGCCTTCTGATTTAATAGGAGTTACTGTGTTTAATTTACAGAAGTCAGAATTTACTTTTAAAAAAGGACCTATTTTTTCGAATTTAGTTTTGATTGATGAAATAAATAGATCTCCTGCAAAAACACAAGCCGCACTTTTTGAAGCCATGGAAGAAAAACAAGTTACTGTTGATGGTGCTTCTTATGAATTAGGGTCGCCATTTTTTGTAATTGCAACACAAAATCCAATTGATCAGGAGGGGACTTACAAATTACCAGAAGCCCAGTTAGATAGATTTTTATTTAAATTAAAAGTAAATTATCCTGATTTAAATAATGAAATCAATATTTTAAAACGTTTTCAAAACGATTTTAATCAAAAAGAAACACAGAAGATTAATCATGTGATGACTCCTCATGATATTGAGAACTGTTTAAAGATTATTGAAAAAATTCACATTAAGGATGAACTCTTAACCTACATTGCTACTATAGTTTATCAAACTAGAAATAATGGAAATTTATATATGGGTGCTTCTCCAAGAGCGTCAATGGCTATTATGAAAACAGCAAAAGCAATTGCAGCAATAAGTGGTAGGGATTTTGTTTCTCCTGATGATATTCAAAGTGTTTGTTATTCTGTATTAAATCATAGAATTATATTATCACCTGAAAAAGAAATGGAAGGAATTACTGTTGATCATGTAATTAAAGAAATTATACAAAATATTGAAGTGCCTAGATAATGTCACTTTTTAAAAATTTATATCTGACTGATCGTATTTTCTATTGTTTAGGAGGTATAGTTTTTATATGTTTTTTTTCTTTTTTATTTCACCCTTTGTTTTATGTTGCAATCGTTTTATTAATTAGTTGTGTAATTCTATTAGGCGTTGATATTTTTGTTTTGTTTAAAAACACAAACATAAAAATTCACCGTAATTTAGCTTCTATTTTTTCACTTGGCAACCAAAATAAGGTAAGTTTAACAGTAGTTAATATTGCTAATTTAAATTTTAATCTTAAGATTATCGATGAGATTCCTTATCAATTCAATGAACGAGATTTTTCAATTCAAATCTTAATGAGTCAATTGCAAACAGAAATTGTTACTTATCATATGTCACCTAAAATTAGGGGAGAGTATTTTTTTGGAAATCTTCACGTTTTTATTCAAACAAAATTGGGTTTAGTTGCAAAAAAAGAGACAACTCTTTGTGAAAAGAGTATAGCTGTATATCCATCAATTATTTTAATGAGACAACAAGAGTTAGCGGCATTAAAACATCCATCTTTTACCCAAGGTGATAAAATAAATAAAAAAATTGGACGCAGTTATGAGTTTAATCAAATAAAAAATTATGTTGATGGTGATGATACTAGAAACATAAATTGGAAGGCCACCAGTACATTAAATAAAATAATGGTAAATCATTATGAAGACGAACGCTCTCAACAAATTTATTCTATCATAGATAAAAGTAGAGTAATGAAAATGCCTTTTAATGGTTTAACTTTGGTTGATTATGCAATTAATTCAACATTAGCTTTTTCTAATATAGTTTTGAAAAAACAAGATAAAGCTGGGTTAATTTCTTTTTCAAAAAACGTGAATACTACCTTAAAAGCGGATAGAGGAGGACTCCACTTAAAAAAAATAATGTATGCATTATATAAAGAAAAGTATGAT
>CAIYSA010000065.1 GCA_903928655.1 uncultured Bacteroidota bacterium | reverse complement strand
TTTTTTTTTCATTTATAAAAAAAGGGCACGAAGAGTATTCGCGCCCTTTACTTTTTTATTTAAAATTTATTATTTACTGATAACTAATTTTTTTGTTTCTTTTGAACCATTAGCTTCTAATGAAATATAATATATTCCGCTTGATAAGCTTGAAGTATTAATTGAAACATTGTTGTTACCTTTTACGAAATCATTGTTTTGAGATACTAAAGAAACTAAGTTTCCTAATACATCATAAACTGAAATCGAAATCTTGTTGTTTTCAACAAGTGTAAATGAAATAGTTGTGTTTTGAGTTGCAGGATTTGGATAAACAACAACTGAAGACAAAGTATTTTCTGTTTCAGTTAAAGCTGTAAACCCACCAACAAGCTTAGGATTTGAAAACAATGCTCCAGTAGCTACTTGAGATAAAGCATTTAAACGGTAATCAGGAACAGTTCCTAAAGCTACAAAAGCATTTACAAAATTAACTTGAGGAACTGTTTTAACAGTATCAATATTACTTGTAGTTGCATATGCGTTGTACCAAGTCTGTGGGAATATAACTCCGTCATTTACGAAAGTAGTTTGAGTTGCTGTTAAAGTACCAGAAGTTGAATTTACATCAGTGATTACATTGTTTTGAAAGAAACAAGCGCTATCAGTAGAAATTGATGCTGTAATGTTATCTAAAGTTGCAGCTTGTTGGTAACGTAAACCTTGTTTCCAACCCACAAATAAAGAATTAAAAACAGATTGAGCCATATTTCTACGTAAATGTGCTCCTGCTGCATGACGAGCATTTACACTTGAAAGAACTCCATAAGCAGTTCCGTCTCCATAAGGACCAACCATTGTCATGTTTGAAAATACAGCTTTTGTTAATGGAAAACCAGAAAATGCACCTACACCATTATTATCACATTCAAAACCATTTGATGCATAAGAAGGATCAGAATCATCTGCAATATATGGATCTCTTACTGCTAAACCAAATTGAACACGACCACTAAATCCATTATCAGTATCAAAATCATCATCTTTCCCTCTGTTTGCGATTAAATATTTTGCATCAACAGAACCACCAAACCATTCGAAAGAATCATCTCCAGAAAAAGAAACTTGGATATGATCTAATCTAGTTCCAGAACCAACAGCACCAAGGGTTAAACCATTAATTTCATTATTTAAAATTGATGGATTTAAAGATACTCCAGCAAATTCAATTCTAACATAAGACATTTCACCTGAATTATCAGCAGGGTTGTTACCACCAAAATGTCTGTAACCATTTGGTTCGTCAGTTACAAAACCTTCAACTTTCATTTCTTTAAAAGCACCAACTGTAGTAGTTAAAGTATGAACATTAACTAACCCATTACCACAAAGAACTACACCACCCCAATCTCCAGAAGCACGTCCTGCAGTTTCAGATTTAATTGAAGTAAAAATGATTGGATTTGTTGGAGTTCCAATAGCATGAATTTTAGATCCTCTTGCAATTACTAATACACCAGGTGTTACACTAAGATCAGTTTGTTTCCCTCTAATAATCGTTCCCGGTTGGATAGTTAATTCTGCACCTCCAATTACGTGCACAAATCCGTTTAAGTAAACTATTCCACTCCAAGTAGTGTTAACAGAAATATCTCCTGTTACAGTAGTTGTTGGCGCGCCATAAACTTTTGTTTCTGGATTCCATTCAGACCAACCAGCAGTCCAATTGTTAGATGAAGTTCCTGTTAAACCGTCAGTAATAGGAAATGCACCTTTGTAAGGCACTACGTTCCATGTAAATGCCTGAGCACTTAATAGTGAGCAAGCTAAAAGCGCTGCTGCAGATAAATAAATTTTTTTCATTGTGTT
>CAIYSA010000064.1 GCA_903928655.1 uncultured Bacteroidota bacterium | reverse complement strand
TTAACTGAAATAGAAGAAAACGGGTTGTTAAAAAAAGAACGCATTATAACAACGCCACAAGGCGCTTCTGTTATGGTAAATAATCAAGAAGTTATTATTTTTTGTTCTAATAATTATTTAGGATTATCATCTCATCCAAAAGTGATTGAAGGTTCTAAAAAGGCTTTAGATTCTCATGGATACGGCATGTCATCAGTTCGGTTTATTTGTGGAACTCAAGATATTCATAAAACACTTGAAAAAAAGATTGCTACTTTTTTAGGGCAAGAAGATACTATTTTATATGCGGCAGCTTTTGATGCTAATGGTGGTGTTTTTGAACCATTGTTTGGCGAAGAAGATGCAATCATTTCTGATGAATTAAATCATGCTTCTATTATTGATGGTGTCCGTTTGTGTAAAGCACAGCGTTACCGTTACAAAAATTGCGACATGGCTGATTTAGAAGAGCAATTAATAAAAGCCCAAGCTCAGCGTTACCGTATTATTGTAACAGATGGCGTTTTTAGTATGGATGGTTTTGTAGCTCCTTTAGATAAAATTTGTGATTTAGCTGATAAATACAATGCTTTGGTAATGGTAGATGAATGCCATGCTTCAGGATTTATTGGTAAAACGGGTAGAGGAACCATTGAGTTAAAAAACGTCATGGATCGTGTTGATATTATTACCGGCACGTTAGGTAAAGCCTTAGGTGGTGCGATGGGTGGATTTACTTCCGCTAAAAAAGAAGTCATTGAAATTTTACGTCAACGTTCTCGCCCCTATTTATTTTCAAATTCTTTAACGCCAAGTATTGTGGGAGCAAGTATTGCTGTGTTTGATATGCTTAGTGAAACAACTGAATTACGTGATCAATTAGAATTCAATATTAATTATTTTAAAAAAGGTTTACGTAAAATAGGATTAGAATTTAAAGAAGGTGATTCTGCAATTGTTCCTGTAATGCTTTATGATGCAAAATTAGCACAAGTGTTTGCAGATAAATTATTATTAGAAGGTATTTATGTTATAGGATTCTTTTTTCCAGTTGTTGCAAAAGGTCAGGCACGTATTCGTGTTCAATTATCAGCAGCTCATACACAAGAGCATTTAGATAAAGCATTAATCGCTTTCGAAAAAGTTGGTAAAGAATTAGGCGTGATTAAATAAATTAGTTTTTAATTAGAAACGCTCAGCTATTAATAGTTGAGCGTTTTTTTGTTTTATGTTTGGGCGTTTCCCTGCGGGTCAGGTTTTTCGTTGCAATCTTTTTTCGTGCCGAAAAAAGGATTTTCACTTCAATCCTTAACGCAAAAAATATTTTGTTTTTTTAATGCAATATTCTAAAAATTAATTCTCGCATTAATTCTCCTTTTTCCGTTGCTCCGTTATTAACACCTTTTATTTTTAAATCGTATTCTTTTAAATATTTAAAAACATCCTTGAGTTTACCTGTGTTATAATTTTGTGCGGCCTTTGCATAACCATCAACAAAAAATGGACTTACACCAAGTGTTTGCGCTACCGCAAATTTAGATTTATCGGGAGCAAAATGATAAATCAATATTTTAGCAAAATAGCCGTACAATACACTTAATGTCATAACAGGAGGATTCTCTTTTTCGTTTGCAGAAAAATAATTAATGATTCTGTTTGCTTTTAAAACGTCTTTTTTACCAAGAGCATCTTGTAATTCAAATACATTAAACTCTTTGCTAATGCCAATGTTATCTTGTATTAAATCCGTCGTAATTTCTTCTCCTTCTTTTAAATTAATAACCAACTTTTCTATTTCGTTGGTAATTTTGGATAAATCATTTCCTAAAAATTCAGCAAGTAAAAATGCAGCTTTAGGTCCAATTTTAAATTTTTGATCTTGTACAGTTGTCGTTATCCATTCGGGTAACTGATTATCGTGTAGTTTTTTTGTTTCTAAAAAAACATGATTTTTTTGTAATGATTTGTAAGTCGAACTTCGTTTATCTAATTTTTTATATTTATAACAAAACACTAAAATAGTTGAAGGCTGTGGACTTTGCAGATAACTTGTTAGTGCATTTACCGACGATTTACTTCCTTTTTTTAATGTTGTTTCTTCATCATCATCTTCACTGGATCCTTTTCCTAGCTCTTTTAAGTTCTGAGCTTCCTTCACAATTACAACCTGGTAATCGCTCATCATGGGGAAGCGTTTGGCAGCCGAAACAATAGTATTTAAATCAACATCTTTTCCATATAAAATAGTTTGATTAAATTCTTGCTCATTTTCATCCAACACATATTTTTCAATATAGTCGCTTATCAAATCAATATAATAAGCTTCTTCTCCGCTTAAAAAATAAACGGGTTTAAAAATTTTGCGTTTTAAGTCTGTTAATAGTTGGGTTACTTCTTTCATTATATAAAGCGCTTATTTATTTCGCTGGATCAATTTTTCTAAAATGTCAATAGCAGATAAGCTTATGACTGTTCCAGGTCCAAATATGCCTGATACGCCTGCTTGATATAAGAAATCATAATCTTGTTGTGGTATTACGCCACCTGCAATAACCATGATATCTTCTCTACCATATTTTTTTAATTCTTCAATCACTTGCGGAACTAACGTTTTGTGCCCTGCAGCTAAAGATGAAACGCCTAACACGTGTACATCATTTTCAACAGCTTGTTTGGCTGCTTCAGCAGGTGTTTGAAATAATGGACCAATGTCAACGTCAAAACCCATATCTGCAAAACTAGTAGAGATAACTTTCGCACCTCTATCGTGTCCATCTTGTCCCATTTTAGCAATCATAATACGTGGGCGACGACCATCTAATTCTGCGAATTTGTCGGCCAGTTCTTTTGCTTTTAAAAAATGTTTATCCATGCTTATTTCTTTACTATAGACCCCTGCAATACTTTTAATATTTGCTTTATAACGACCGTAAACTTTTTCTAATGCGTAAGAAATTTCTCCTAAACTACAACGTAATCGTGCGGCGTTAATGGCTAATTCTAATAAATTGCCATTACCTGTTTTTGCAGATTCTGTTAATGCATTTAAAGCTTCTTTTGCTTGAGTATTATTTCTTTCAGCTTTTAATTTTGCTAAGCGTTCAAGTTGTTGAATTCTAACTTTATTATTATCAACGTCTAATATTTCGATGTTAGTTTTTTCATCCGTTTGATATAAGTTAACGCCAACAATAATATCTTTTCCACCATCAATACGCGCTTGTTTACGTGCAGCAGCTTCTTCAATACGCATTTTCGGTATACCTGTTTCAATAGCTTTTGCCATTCCACCAAGGGATTCAACTTCTTCGATTAATTCCCATGCTTTATTTACTAATTCATTGGTTAAAGTTTCAACGTAATAAGAACCAGCCCATGGGTCAACTACTTTACAAATATTAGTTTCGTTTTGCAAAAATAATTGTGTGTTACGTGCAATACGCGCGCTGAAATCTGTTGGTAAGGCAATAGCTTCATCCAATGCATTTGTATGTAAACTTTGTGTATGTCCCATAACCGCAGCTAAAGCTTCTACACAAGTACGAGTTACATTATTAAAAGGATCTTGTTCTGTTAGGCTCCAACCGCTAGTCTGGCAATGTGTTCTTAATGCCATTGATTTTTCAGACTTCGGATTAAATTGTTTTACAATTTTTGCCCACAACATTCTTCCTGCGCGCATTTTTGCAATTTCCATAAAATGATTCATTCCAATGGCCCAAAAAAATGATAGGCGAGGAGCAAATGCATCTATGTCTAAACCTGCTTTAATTCCTGTTCTAATATATTCTAATCCATCTGCTAAAGTGTAAGCTAATTCAATATCTGCAGTTGCACCTGCTTCTTGCATGTGATAACCGCTAATAGAAATTGAATTAAATTTTGGCATTTTTTGAGAAGTGAATTCAAAAATATCTGCAATAATTCTCATTGAACTTTCTGGTGGATAGATGTAAGTATTACGCACCATAAATTCTTTTAAAATATCGTTTTGAATAGTTCCAGTTAGTTTTTCCAAACTTACACCTTGCTCTTCAGCAGCAACAATATAAAAAGCAAGTATTGGCAAAACAGCGCCATTCATAGTCATACTCACACTCATTTCATCTAACGGAATACTGTCAAATAAAATTTTCATATCTAAAATAGAATCAATGGCAACACCTGCTTTTCCAACATCTCCAACTACACGTTCGTGGTCGCTATCGTAACCGCGGTGTGTTGCTAAATCAAATGCAACCGATAATCCTTTTTGTCCAGCCGCTAAGTTTTTTTTGTAAAAAGCGTTGCTATCTTCAGCTGTACTAAAGCCTGCATATTGTCTTATTGTCCAAGGATTTTGAACATACATACTCGAATACGGACCTCTTAAAAACGGCGCTTTACCTGCACCAAAATTTAAATGTTCAAATGTTTTTGTGTCATTTAAATTGTAATGAGATTTAACAATAATTTGTTCGGCCGTTGTAAATTCAGAATTTGAAATTTTAGCCTTAGAGTTTATCTGACCTTGAAATGATATGTTGGAAAAATCTTTTCTCATAAAATAAAAATTAAAACTTAAGATGTTTAACTGAAATCCCCGCTTTTTGTAATTCTTTTAAAGAATCAATTCCAATTCTTAAATGATCAGTTACAAAATCAGCACTTACTTTTTTATCACTTTCTTCTGTTTTTACACCTTCAGGTATCATTGGTTGGTCTGAAACTAATAATAAAGCACCAACAGGAATTTCGTTATGAAAACCAACGCTAAAAATTGTAGCTGTTTCCATATCAATTGCCATCGCTCTTATTACTCTTAAATATTCTTTAAATTTTTCGTCATGTTCCCAAACTCTTCTGTTTGTTGTGTAAACAGTTCCTGTCCAGTAATCTCTTCCGCTTAAACGAATTGTATATGAAATAGCTTTTTGTAAATTAAAAGACGGTAATGCAGGAACTTCATTCGGTAAATAATCGTTTGATGTCCCTTCCCCTCTGATAGCAGCTATTGGTAAAATTAAATCTCCAATTTCATTTTTCTTTTTTAATCCACCGCATTTTCCTAAAAATAAAACTGCTTTTGGGTTAATAGCAGTTAATAAATCCATTATAGTTGCAGCCATGGCACTTCCCATACTGAAATTAATAATTGTAATTCCATCAAATGTTGCTGATTGCATTGGTCTGTCTATTCCTTCCACTTCTACATTATTCCAATCAGCAAACATTTTCACGTAACCCCCAAAATTGGTTAGTAAAATATAAGATCCAAATTCTTCAATTTTTTTTCCTGTATAACGAGGCAACCAATTATTTACTATCTCTTCTTTTGTTTTCATCTTTCTGGTTTTAATCTGAACAAAGTTATAAAGTATTTTATCTTTTTAGATGATTATTATTTTACATTATCTTTAACCCATTATTAATTAAAAATATGATTTTACCTAAATTAAATTTTCCTGAAACTAAATTTCGTTTTAAAGAAAGTAAAAACGGTAGTAAACAAATATTTGATTGTATTCGTAAAAAATTTGTTGATTTAACTCCAGAAGAATGGGTTAGACAGCATCTGGTGCATTACCTTATAAATTATAAAAATGTGCCTGTTTCATTAATTTCGGTTGAAAAACAATTACTTCTAAATAATACAAAACGTCGAACTGATATTGTTATTTTTAATTCTTTACTTAAGCCGTTACTAATTGTAGAATGTAAAGCGCCTAATATTTCTTTAAATCAAACAACAATAAATCAAGCTTTAGGTTATAATATCATTTTAAATGTTCCTTTTATTTTACTAAGTAATGGTTTATCTCATATTTGTTTTAACTATTTAAATAACGTTCCAGTAATTCTGTCAGAAATCCCTGAGTTTGATAAAATGAATACTAAATAGTGTAAGTGGTTGTTTTTGAGTAAGTTATTTTTTATTTACTTTTCTTTTTCTTTGTATTTTAATAATAAGATAATATATTAACAACAATTAACGTTGCTTTTGTAAATTAAATACCTTATGTTTGCAAAACACGAAGTTAAAATTTAATGTCAATCAATAAAATAGGTATATTAATAGTTGTAATGATGCTTTCGCTCACTGGAAGTGCGTTTACGCCTAATTCTATTTTATTAAATCGTTGTTTATTTGCAAATAATTCTAATCCTGACGAAAAACCGATTAAGGATGACGGAAAGAAAAAGGTTGCGAAAAAAGATGATACAACTCGAGTTTCAGTTAATCCTTCTATATTGTCTATTGTAAATAATGATGACGATGAGGAAAATGTAGAAGTAGATTCTTTGTTATCTTTTCCATCTAATGATTTATATGCAAGTTGGGATACTGCAACTATTCATCCTTATTCATTTGCACAATGTTTTAAAAAAGATTCTGCATCTATTGTTTTTACAGAACCTACTGATTGTGGATTTAAACTTCCTTTTATTGGAAATGTTACTTCTGAATTTGGTTGGAGGAAAAAACGCCCACACTACGGAACTGATATTGATTTAGAAACTGGCGATACTGTTGGTTCAGCATTTGATGGAATGGTGCGTATTGCTAAATTAAATAGAAGCTATGGAAATGTTGTTATCATAAGACACAAAAATGGTTTAGAAACTGTTTATGCTCACTTATCAAAAATTTTAGTTGAAGCTGGGCAAACTGTTGAAGCTGGTCAAATAATTGGTTTAGGTGGTAATACAGGCCATTCTTTTGGTTCTCATTTACATTTTGAAATGCGTTATTTAGGTCAAGCTATTGATGCAGAAGATTTTGTTGATTTTGAAAAAGGTATTTTGAAAAATAATACGGTTTTAATTACGAAAGCAGATGTTGAAACAAAATATGATTTAAGAGCTTTGCATTCTCGTCAGAAAAAGGATTTAAATTTAACACGAGTTACAGGTTCTAAATCGAAATACGGTAAAGTATATAAAGTGAAAAATGGTGATACTTTAGGTAGAATAGCACAACGAAATCACACAACAATTAAAGCTATCTGCAAAAAAAATGGTATTAAACAAAGTAAGCCATTACGATTAGGACAAAAACTTAAAATTTAGTTTTTGACTTTTTAATTTTTTGTTTTCACATTACACTACATTTTAATTTTTTTTATAATAAATTTTCGTAAGTTTATTTAATCAATGAACGAGGATTTACTACATACAATTTGGAAATATAAATTAGCTGGAACTATTGATTTTATTGGTTCAAAAGGCGAAACTATTAAAGTTGTTTCAATTGGAGAGCATAATCAGGATTCGGGACCAGACTTTTTTAATTCCAAAATTGAAATTAATGGAATCTTATTAGTTGGGAATTTAGAAGTTCATATTAAAACATCTGATTGGTTAAAACATAACCATCAAATTAATAAAGCGTATGATAATTTAGTGCTTCATGTTGTTTATGAACATGATGTAGAATTACCTCAAAATGAAGCTTACAATGTATCTGTGTTGGAATTAAAAGGATATATTAAGCCCGCTTTATTAAATCAATATAAAAGCATAGAAAGTTCAAAGCAAAAAATACCTTGCGGAAAATCAATAACTTTAGTTGAACCAATTATTTGGAAATCTTGGCTGGATCGATTAGCTATTTCAAGGCTAGAAGATAAAACAAATTATATAAAATCCATATTTCATTCTGTAAATAATAATTTAGAAGAAACTCTTTATATTTTATTATCTAGAAATTTTGGTTTTAAAATAAATAATGATTCATTTGAATTACTAGCAAAATCAACACCATTTAATTTATTAAAAAAACATGCTGATAGTAAAATTCAAATGGAAGCATTATTATTTGGCAATGCTGGATTTTTGGACGATTTATTTGAAGAAAAATATCCGAAACAACTTCAAAATGAATTTGAATTCTTGAGACATAAATACCAGTTAATTCCTTTGAAAAAAGAAATTTGGAAGTTTTCAAAAACGCGTCCAGTTAATTTTCCAACAATTCGTATTTCTCAATTAATAAGTTTAATAAGTAAACAACAATCGCTTTATCATTTTATTGAAAGTAAACCGACACTTATTGAATTAAGATCTTTTTTCGAAGTTGAAACAAATGATTATTTTAAATCGCATTTTAAATTTGACGTGCCAGCAACTGAAAGTTCTAAACAGCTTGGTGAAACCGCTTTTTACAGTATCATTATAAATACAATTGTTCCATTTTTATTTTTTGTGTCTCAACAAAATTCAATTAGTGAATTTCAAGATTATGCTTTTGATTTATTATCAAGCATTTCGCCAGAAATAAATACTAAAACAAAGGAGTTTATTAAATTAGGTGTTAAACCAGATAATGCATTAGAAACACAAGCGTTAATTCAATTATACGATACCTTTTGCTCAATAAAAGGATGTCTTCACTGTAACGTTGCCAAGTTTTTACTCAAAACAGTTGTATAACTATAGAAAATTAAATTAGAATTATTACCTTTGGAATTATGATAGAGAAAATAATTTATTGGTTCGAACAACAAGCCTTTGGTGTATGCGAATGGTGGGGAAATAAGTTGGGGATCCGCACAACACAAATTCGTATGTATTTTATTTATTTATCTTTCTTTACATTTGGTTCACCTATAATCGTTTATTTTATTATGGCGTTTATGCTTGAACATAAAAATAGTTTCAAGTTAAAGCAAACTAAACGTAAAAGTGTTTGGGATATTTAAATCTGAAACTCAATTTTTTGTTCAATTTTGATTTTTTAATCTTATTTTAGGTGTAATGTTTTCCATAATAAAATCATATTATCGTTTTTTTACACCATTAATAATAATGTTAACATTATGGTTAATTGGAACAATTGGTTATGTTTTAATTGATAATTATACTTGGTTTAATGCGTTTTATATGACTATAATAACAGTTGCAACTGTTGGATATGGCGAGGTAGAACCATTAAGTAATTCTGGAAAAATATTTACAGCATTTTTAATTCTAACAAGTTTTGGTACATTTGCCTATGCCGTTTCATCTATTACAAAATTTGTTTTTGATGGGGAATTTAACGACTTTTATAAAAATAGAAAATTGAACGCTTCAATAGATAAATTATCAGACCATATTATTATTTGTGGGTATGGTCGAAATGGCAGACAAGCTGCACAAGTTTTAAAAAAACATAATCAGCGTTTTGTTGTGATTGAAAATGATCAAAAATTAATTTCAACTTTAAATCATAAGCATAGCGATTTAGTTGTTTCAGGTGATGGTACACAAGATGAAGTATTAATGAAGGCTGGCATTATGCGCGCAAAGGCATTAATAACAACTTTGCCTGTAGATGCCGACAATGTTTTTATTGTGTTGACCGCTCGAAATTTAAATAATAAATTAACCATTATTTCTCGAGCAAGTGAAGATAATTCAGATACAAAATTAAAAATTGCTGGCGCAAATAATGTAATTATGCCAGATAGGGTAGGAGGTGCACATATGGCCTCTTTAGTAATGAAACCTGATGTAATGGAATTTATAGATAATATTACTGCGGAAGGTGGAAATAATATTAGTTTAGAGGAAATATCATTTACAAATATGCCTGATGCACTTAAAGATAAAACCCTTAAAGATTTAGAAATAAGAAATAAATCAGGCGCAAATATCATAGGTTTTAAAACTGCGACTGGAGAATATATAGTAAACCCGAGTGCGGATACACGTATTATTGCCAATTCAAAACTTTTTGTTTTAGGAACTCCTGAACAAATAAAAGTTTTAAAACAATTACTAAGTTAATTTTCATCTAATAAATTATAACTTTTATCATCATATTTTAACCTATTAATCATATTAAAATTTAGGAATTTTAATTGATTATGTTTATTTTTAATTGTTTTAACTCAATTCAAATGAAAAAAATAATATTCATATTTTTGCTTATTGTTTCGATTACAAAAGCTCAAAACAATACTGTTCCACAATTTATTAGTTACCAGGGCGTGGCTCGTAATGCCAGTGGAACTGTTTTAGTTAGTTCAACAATTGCAGTTAGATTTACAATTTTCAATAAAACAACTTCAGCATTAGTTTATTCAGAATCCTATACCGGCGGCACTGGTTTAATTTGTAACTCAGTTGGTATTTTTAATGCAAGTATTGGTTCTGTAAATCCAACGTCGTTTCAAGCAATTAATTGGGCAAGTGATCCTTATGAAATTCATGTTGAAATTGATATAGCAAATGGTACAAGCTTTGTTTATTTAGGAACTCAAGATTTTAAAACGGTGCCTTATGCTTTCCATAGTGCTGACGGCGTGTTATGGAAAGGTAATTTTAGTATAGCTCCTACCGTAACTCCTATTGCAGGTAGTGTTTATAGAAATCGAATTTCAGGAGTAACCTATTATCGTACTGGTTCTTTATGGGATACATTGGCATTTACTGCTGGTGGAAGCATGCCTTTAGGAACAGTTAATACTACTTTGTGGCATAATGGAATAAACTGGGCAATAACAAATAAATTTTTTATTGATGGTGGAAATAAATTAAAAATAGGAACATCTTCAACTACTCATGCAAGTGCAGTTGTTGATATTGAAGATTCACTTCACGGGATGTTAATTCCAAGAATGAGTTATAATAAACGTATGGCTATAACTTCTCCAGCTCATGGTTTATTAGTATTCCAAATTAATAATGATATTTTGTCAACTTCACCAAGAGGTTTTTATTATTATGATGGAACTATTGCATCTTGGGCATGGATTGCACCATATAATACCTCAACAAGCCCGTGGTTAAGAAATTTAATTGGAATTAATAACAATGTTTTTTTGGGAAATCCTAGTGATGATGTCAGTATTGGTTTGTCATCAGGGATTTTCGCAAATGAAAAACTTCATTTACATAATAGCAGTGGAAACGCGTTTATGCAATTTACAACATTTAGTACATCAAATAATGTTGGTTTAGTTTTTGGTGTTACAAGCTCTGCCAAAAAAGGCGCATTAACTTTTGATAATACTTTTAATGAATTAACGTATCTTGTATTAGGAAACAGAGCCTTCGTAATAAAGAATGATAGATCTACTTATTTTGGCAAAGTACCGATTGGTTTTTTTAATTCATCAGCTATGAGTGTCATAGATAGTACCACAGTTGGCTCTTCTCGTCCTTCATTAAATGTTTTTAATAAAACTCTTAATGAGCCGGCTATATTGCAATTAGGAGATAATGCAGGTAGTGGGGTTAATTTGACTTTTATTAAAGGGACACCTAATGTTTTTGTTTTAAAAGATATTATGTCATCCAATCCATTTACGTTTAATGCTAACGGAAATTTTTTTCCAGGCAGTGACGGAACACCAGGGCAAGCATTTATTACAGCTGGTCCAACCGTTTCATCCCCCCTAATTTTACAATCAGCATCAACTAATAGTACAATTATTAATGTTGGTTATACACAATTAGGTAATAATGGAGTGCAGTTTCCTGCAATACAGGTTTTGGAATTTAATAGTACAATGCCTACTTCTGCTAGTTCAAATGCACAAATTAATCTTAGTTCTTATATTTCAACTTCTAGCCGAATAGTATCTGTTCAAATTTTTGTTAGCACAAGTTCTCATGTTGTGCCGCCTAATTTTAATTTAGCTATGTATGCAGGTTTAGAATATCAATACGAAATTGGCCTTAGTAGTCCTATAATTTTTATTTGGACTACACCTGCAAATAGTTATAATTTATATGGTCAACCAGTTAGAGTTTTAGTTACAATAAAAAAATAAATATGAATTTTTTTTTATTAATATTATTT
>CAIYSA010000063.1 GCA_903928655.1 uncultured Bacteroidota bacterium | reverse complement strand
TTTGCATTTATATAATACGAACCCAGATTTTTCAGGAAGCGGTTCATATAAAACCTTACCGCAAATAAATTCACAACTGTCATATGTATTTCATAAGAATCAAAAAATAGAAATTGAACCTTGGTTATTAAATCGTTATACATTAAATGGTAATAATGTAGTAGAAGGGATGTTGAATTTTAATTTTATAAAAACACTAACGGTAGGGGCTGGTTACCGCAGTAATTATGGATTAATAGCATTGCTAGGAGCAAAAATTGGCGGTTTAAAAATGGCCTATAGTTTTGATTATGGAACGGGAAAAAATTCGGTAAATTTAGGAACGTCTCATCAGGTAATGTTAGGCTATAGTTTTTGTAAAAACCAAAAAACGAATACAAATAAAAACGGTTCTCGTAAAATAGCAGATACAGATAATTCTAATACAGAAGAAACGGATGCAAAAGAAGAAGTAGCTAAAACTGAAAATCCAAAGTTAGAGGAATTTAAAGACCCTGTTAAAACAGAAAAACCAGAAGAAGTTACAAAAGTAGAACCAGGGGAAACGGTTGTAGTTAATAACGAAAAGACTTCTAAACCCGAAAATATAAATAAAAAGAAATCTAAAAACCCTGTTGTAACAGAAAAAGCAGAAGGTGTTGCCAAAATAGAACCAGGCCAAACGGTTGTAAAAGAAAAAGCAGAGGAAGGTGTTGCAAAATTAGAAGCTGTAAAGGGCGATTTACTTGACGAGAAGATAACTATAACAGATTCAACACAAAAAAACAAGAAAGATAATTTTACTTTTAAAGATCTGAAAGGCGAAAAAAATAAAATTTCTGAAGAAGGAGAAACGGAAACAGATTTAAAAAATAAAAAAGCAGTATCAAAAGTAAAACAAGACGAAACGGTTGTAAAAGAAAAAGCAGAAGAAGGTGTTGCAAAAGTCGAAGATGTAAAAGGCGATTTACTTAATGAAACAGCAACTATTACAGATACCACACAAAAAAACAAGAAAGACAATTTTGCTTATACAAATTTGAAGGGTGAAAAAGGCAATGTTTCTGATGTAGATGAAACGGATACAGATTTAAAAAATAAAAAAGCTGATTCAAAAGTAAAACCAAGCGAATCAGTAGTGGTTAATGGCAAAAAGGAAGAAATTGCTAAAACTGAAAATCCAAAGTTAGAGGAAACTAAACAACCAGCTGTAACAGAAAAAACAGAAGGTGTTGCAAAAGTAAAACAAGGTGAAGCAGTTGTAACAAATAAAAAAGAAGAGCTTGCTAAAACTGAAAACACAAAACTAATAGATTCTAAAAAAACAGCTTTAGTTAAAAAATCGACAACGGCATCAAAAACAAGAGGACCTGAAAGCAAAGTAGAAATTGAAAAAACAGAAGAGCAAAAAGCAGAAGAAAATTTGGTAAAAGCAGATATTCTTGCTAAAATAAATAGCCTATCTGAGGAAGTTATATTCGAATTAAATAATTCAAAACTTAACCTAGAATTATTAAAAAAATTAGATGAAATAGCTGATTTAATTAAAACGGATCCAAGTATAAAGCTTAACATCATTGGCCATACATGCTCAAAAGGAACAAAAGAATTTAATGATTTGTTATCCGTTCGTCGAGCAAATTATGTGCGCCAACAGTTAATGAAACGAGGTGTAAAAAGCACTAATTTCAAACGAAGCATTGGAGATGGTTCTAGTAATCCGTTATTTGATAACGCCTCCGATAATCAAAGGAAAAATAGATCAATTCGATTTGCTCTATATAAATAAGATCATTCATTATTTTTTATTAAGCTTTAGCCTTTTAAAAAGTGTTATTTTGTTGTTTCAAGTTTAACTTGATGCAACATAACCGT
>CAIYSA010000062.1 GCA_903928655.1 uncultured Bacteroidota bacterium | reverse complement strand
TGAAAAAATTTTAAATTAACGTAAATGAAGATTCAAATTCTCTATCCGAACGAGACTAGATATCCGTTATTTAAGAAGCAGAAGAAAGTGAAATAGAAGATGATATATAAAAATCTTAGTAAAAATAATCATAAAATCAAAAATCAAATACAAGTAAAAAATAATTACCTGAATAAGAACAATAATAAGAAATAATTTAAATAAAAAAACCTGACTCAACCGGCTAATGTGATCATGTTAAAAAATTAATATAAATGATGAATTTAAAATAGAAATATTTAAAAAATTTATTACAATAATCATAAACATTTAGAAAGAGAAATTTAAGCGTAAAAATGTTTCCTTTTTTCAGAGATAAATCAATGATGGTTCACGAAAATTGGCATTTTTTTTTAAATATAACTAATGAAGACAATGAATAAAATAATTTTATTGATAATTTTGAAAATTTATTTCAAAAAATCATAACATTTTGAATTTGTACATATATTGATAAAAAAATTAACCTCCCAATACTATAACCTTCTGGATCATTTAAAATATGTTGGGATATTGTATATTCATTATCTTCTCTATGCGGTTTTTTTTATATTCCTATTAATATTGCTTTTGAGGATGAGATTGATATTAAGGTTGAAATTATATAATCCTTCATTCTAATTGTTTCTTTTTTCAATGTAATAATAAAATTGAATACAAGTTTCTATGAAAATGGGATTGTTGTTTAGAATCGAAATAAAATTTTTAGATATTATCTCTATAACTGTTTTTTACAAGATAGTATATCGCTATTACCTATTATATTATCGATATTAACTAATGTCAATAATTAAAACTTGCTAAAAATATTTAATTTTATTTAATGTTTATACTTTTTACAATTAAAATAATTGGGAATATTTTTAAACAAATTTAAAGAGAGGTTTTTTGCTAAAAAAAGGTTAAATCATTTCTTAGATCTAATAGGTTTATTGCTGACTATTTTTTTATTTTCTCATATTTTTGCATGCTCTTGGATAATTTTAGCTAGATATGAAAGGTAAAATTTATATTTTAATAATTTTAGAGCAAATAATATCGATAACTGGATTGAAAAATATTATTAATAAAAATTAGATTCATATGGTTGGGGTCAATATGTTTTAGCTTATTATTATAGTGTTGTTACGTAATAAATTTTTATTTTAAAACTAAGAATGGTTACAGTTGGCTATGGAGATATCACTCCTAAAAATACGATTGAATTATTATTTGGAATAATCTCAATTTTAATAGCTTGCGTTATATTTGCTTTTTCTTTAAATAAAATTGGTTCAATTTTACAAGAAATTAAAGATTAAACATTGTAAAAACAGAAAATGCTACAATCAGTAAATGCTTACATGCAAAAAAAGAAAATAAATTAAGAGTTGTAATTGCATATTAGAGAATATATAGAATATTATTATTCTTAGACATTAGAAGAAGATTCATAGACAGAATAAAAAATTTTTGAAATTCTGTCAGAACCACTCAAAAGATAGTTACTTATTTAAAGTAATAAAGTAGCTTTAGTAGATAGTCCTATTTTTAAATCAAATTTTAGTGATGATGTCATTTAAAGGACAGTATAAATAATTTAAAGTTAAAAATGTACACCAGAAGAAATAATCTATAAAATTGATGATTAGTAGAAGTAAAATTTATTATATATTTTCATAGTGATATTTATTTCATTCAAAGTGGTTAGGTCGAAATTTATTTTTCTAATGACTCTGATAAAATTAATAAAAGAATGAATAATATAAAACCAGTATGTGTATTATCAATTGGCCAATCATTCGGAGAATATGAATTTTTTACATCTTCACCACGAATATATAGTATAAGATGCAAAAATTTCTGTAGTTTATTAAAAATAAATAGAAATGAATTTCTTCAAATATTAAAAGAATTTCCTGAAGATCATGAAAAATTTTGTTCTATTAAAGATTCTTTGTTTATATATTCTGATTAGCATCATACTGGTTAAAAATGTTTGTAATATTTATTTATTCATATAATAATATATAGGTCTTGTGAAAATCCAGCTCATTAGTTTATCGAGTGTCCTTATATATCTTGTTAATTAAACAAAAGAAAGGTTTATTTTATTAAATATTCAATATTTATAGATACTTTACAATCATGTCTTAAGTTAAGATCAAGAATAACAAAGTGATTAAATAAGAAGAGTATATTTTTTATTTTAATAAATAAGTAATATACTGATATATATTCTAACGATAAATAAATAAATGCAAAAATGAAATGGAAGCTAAATAGAAATTTTATAAATGAATTAATTTAAAATGCTATAAAATTAATTGAAAGTAATAAAATATACTTGGAAAATTGTTTTTAGAAAATATACAGGAAGTAAAACGTTATGAATCGTTGAAACTTACCCGAGAATATCAAGAGTACCAATATCTATATAGTTTGGGTACAAAGGTTGACAAATACATTTAATGATGTTACACTTACACATAGGAATAAAAAATGACTAAAACACTAATTGCAAAACCCGTAGTTAAGAATCAATTCTGGATCGTTACTAATGGTACAGAGAAGGTCGGCAATGTATTAGCTGACGGTTCTGGATTTGAAGTTAAATTAAATGGTAATAAAAGCCATTACAAAAACACTACAGCTATTAAACGTAAGACCAATATTGAATTTGAAACTGTACAAAAAGCAGATAAAACTAAACATGACTTGCCCTTTAAGGCATATCCTACAACAGGTAAAGTGTTTAATAGCATGTTAGATATCAAACGTAAATTACATTTGTTTACTACAGGTACTAAAAGTAAATGCTATCATGCCGCAGGATGGTTTGTAATACAACAGGGAATTGAAAAAACAACAGTTTTCTGTCCCAAATATATCTTTATTCAACGTTATCCGTATCAGGGTCCGTTTAAAACAGAAGATGAAGCAAAAAGCATGATAAATAACTGATGATACATATTAAGCGATTCGTGGACAAAATAACCCTGATAGAAGGCAAACAGGGAAGAGATGTGGTTATTCCCATTGGTGAAGCCCGCGGATTGCGTGATGAGTTGACAAAATTACTTGTAGATAACTATGAATTGTTAGAAAATAAAAACAAAGTAGAACCAGTATTTCAAGTAGAGATGAATGGTGGTAGATTTTAATGAGTAGAACACAACCTAAAATATTACTTGAATTAGTAGACAAAGTAACATATAAATGTGACCAAATTGTAGAAGCCGCTGGAATATGGGCTGTTTTTTATGACGGTCAACCTATTAATCTAAAAAGCCAACATTACTTAGATAACGAAGCAACACCTAAGTATAAAAAAACTAGCTTCAGTAACCCAGGACATGCACGTAATTTATGTCGTAAATTGAATTTACAATTCAAAACAGATAAATTCACAGTGGTGTTTATGAATTCCGGTAGAGTTGTCTACCCAGATGAATAAGCGTAAGACACTTAAAGAAACCATAACAGAAGTTGTATTGGCTCAACTTCCTGAATCACTAATACAAGAAAAAACTATACCAGTAGATAAGCTACTATTTAAGTGGTGGATGACTGGCCGACAAGACGGACTACGATTAACCGATGTGGGTGATCTAGCATTTAGAACGGCAGAAATAGAATTCTATCAATATGAATTGAAAGTACAACCAGAAGTTCAATATCATGCTTATCTATTAGAACTTAATAAAAAAATCAAATGCCCTTATTTTATGGGGGTAAATAAACTTGAAAAAAGAAGTTTTCCCTACATACGATTTTATGACAGTAAAATTGCTATGATGATTAGTCTGTATGGAAATGTAAATGAATATTTAGATAGTATAAAGGTAAAAAAATGACAGAAAAGAAAAACCCAAATCCATTTATTAATTTAGCTAACGAAGCTAAAAAGAAAAATACACCGATGTTAACAGGTAAGAAGTCTGAACAAAAAGTTCCGAAGCCTAATAAAGGTTTTGGTGGTTCAAGTGTGGTACGTAGAACGGGTAGGGGTGGTTAATACCACTCACCTTCATTACGCATACGTTTAATGAAGTTTAAATAGGTGCTACATACTCCGTAGCATCTTAGATGTACTGTACTAAGTAATCCGCGATCCGTAATTTCAGGTAAAGCAATGATACTAGTATCATTAACTGGAACCGTACCTGGTGTCCATAATCTATTGCTACTAGTTAGTGCATTGACCATACTATTAGGTTGATAGAAGTAGTTTGGATATTGTCTTAATGATTGTGTAGTAAACCAATCATATGTTTCCTGATTGCCGCATTTAATCCAAAAACGATTACCCTGCAGATATTTGTCACTAACTGCTATTGGTGCTTGTTCAGATCCAACATAAAGAGTAGTATCTATTCGCCAAACATCAACCATACAAGAGTAACCATTATTAAATGATCTGCCTATTTGATCGGGAGTATTGGCATCTTCATAGTCTTTTCCGTCAAAGATTCCC
>CAIYSA010000061.1 GCA_903928655.1 uncultured Bacteroidota bacterium | reverse complement strand
GTATTTTAAGAAAATTAATAAGAAAAATCAAACTCTGCCTCAAAGCTAAGCTCTTGCTGAGTAATTGGGTGTTTAATTATAAGCTTAGCGGCATGCAATGCTATTGCATTTGGTTTAAAAGCTTCGGTTGAACCATACGTCTCATCACCCAAAATGAAACAACACAAACTTGCTAATTGAACTCTAATTTGGTGGTACTTGCCTGTGTGTAATTGTATGTCCCACAAAAAATAATTGCCATAGGGTTTAATTGTGTATTCGAGTTTTGCTTTTTCAGCAAATTCAGTTCCTTCGGTTACAAGCACGGCTTTCTTTTTTTCTTTACGGTGCCAATGTTCCAACACACCTACTCTATTAGTTGGTGCCGTTGCTGTTAAGGCAATATACTGTTTTGAAACTTCGCGTTGGGCAAATTGCTCACTCAAATTTTTGAGATATTCTTTTTTCTTAGTAAATAATACGATGCCACTAGTTGGTCTGTCTAAGCGATGCAAGTGTTGCACATAAGGTAATTTTTGGCCAGTGGCTTCTTTTAAATAATTTTTAACGTCTTGTAATAAATTCGGGAAATTATTACGATCGGGTTCCACCATTAAACCTGCTGGTTTATTGCATACTAATAAGACGTCGTCTTCGTAAATGATGTTTAGTTTGCTAGGCATTTTATTGTTAATGATAATTTAATTTCCAAAACTATGGAAATTATTTGATTTATTTTTAGGTGTTTTTTTTAACGTTAAGGATTGTAGTGGAAATCCTTTTGGTAGCTGAGCTGGACTCCACTGAGCTTGCCGAAAGTGTCGAAACTCAAAAGATTGCAACGAAAAGCCTGGCCGTAGGCAAAGCCCAACTTAATAATAAAAAACTAATTTGTAGAATCCTATTTGTATTAACTATCTTTAATTTCTAATTTATTGAAAACATTGAAAGCTAATACTAATTCAAATTCTATTGAAGCTCAGGAAACTGACTATTTATTTATTAAAACCTCTCAATTAGTAAATTCGGGAAATGGTTTGTTTACAGCAATTACTATTTATAAAGATGAAGTGATTTCACATTTTAAAGGTGAAATATTATCTAACATTCAAGCAAAATTAAGGGCAATTAATGGTGATGATAAATATTTTATCAACATGATTAATGGAAGCATTATGGATTCGATGCATGTTGATTGTTTTGCGAAATATGCCAATGATGCAGAAGGTTACATGAAATCGGATTTTAAAAACAATGCCAAAATAGGCTTAGATGAAGATAACAACGTTTGCATTATTGCTAAACGAAATATAAAATCGGGAGTAGAAATTTTTTGTGGCTACGGAAAAGAATATTGGAAAAAACACGGTTAAACCAATTGGTCTCTTTTTAACCAACCCGTTACGCTCATTCTGCGAGCCTTGGTAACTAACACTTCGTGCACTAATTCATTACTTTTAAAAAAAACAGTTGTACCTTGCAGTGGAGAAATTTTTTGGTCATTATTAGTTTGATGAATCATTAACTCTCCACCATCACTTGTTTGCCAATCAGCATTTAAATAACTTATGAGAGAATATTGCCTGCTTTCATTATTTTGAAATTGGTCTAAATGTTCTTTATAAAAGCAACCAATTTCATATAAAGAATAATGAAACTCACAATCTGTAATACCAGCATAACAACTCATATTCAAATATTTTATGAAATCTTCAATTTGATCAAAAAATTGATTTTCGTATTTGTTATCATGCTTTCTATCTAACCAAAAAATAGAATCACTTCTAACCGCTGCATTATGATTAAGTTTTTCTGAATTACCAGTGCCAGCAGCTATTAATAATTTATCATTAAATAAGGTCAATAAATTTTGTTTCAAATGATTCGATAAATCATCACTTAAAAAATGATCAGATACACCAACCTTATTTTCAATAAAGCTTGAAATCAATACTTCAAAGTCTTTTTCCAACAACACAATGCCTGATTAGACAGACAATTTGTAAGGTAACCTAATTATGTGACTATTTAATGTATTATTTTATAAAAAAGAAAGCTAAATAGTATATTTGCATTTTATTAATCATTAAATATTTAATACTTTGTTTAAGTTTATAGGAGCAGCTCTAGGATTTTATTTTTTAGGGAGACATTTTTTCGGTGCAATGATTGGCTTTTTTATTGGAACTGCTATTGATAATTTTACAGTTATTAAAAAGCAAATTACATCTAATGGTGGATCTACTGAAGATGTTTTTAAATATTATCAGCAAAGAGCTGGGCGCTCTCACGGTGATTTTGCAACCATGTTGATTGCACTCTCTGCTGCGGTAATGCGCGCAGATGGCAGAGTATTAAAAGTAGAATTGGATTATGTAAAATCTTTTTTTGCTCAACAATTTGGTCCTCAGTTTTCGAGTGCTCATTTACAAACTTTAAAACACTTTGTTAATGGTGGAGAAATTCCATTAGAACAAATTTGTAGCGATATTAAATTGCGAATGCAAGTTGAAGTTCGGATACAACTATTACATTATTTATTTGGAATTGCAAAGGCTGACGGCCATGTTGCTGAAGTAGAAATTCAGTTATTAAATCACATTGCTCAGTTATTAGAAATTCCTAAAGTAGATTCTGAAAGCGTAAAAAATATGTTTTACCGCGATGTAAATTCTGATTATAAAGTATTAGGTATTGAAAGTTCAGCTACTGAAGAAGAAATTAAAAAAGCATACCGCCAAATGGCAATTCGTTATCATCCTGATAAAGTAGCTCAATTGGGTGAAGAATATCAAAAAGGAGCTAAAGAAAAATTCCAAAAAATACAGGAAGCATACGAAGGAATAAAAAAACAAAGAGGAATTAAATAATTACATTCTATCCTTCATTCTTTTTAAATTATTTTAAAATCAATAAATCTGTCGTTTCAATAATAGCGATGATTGCATGTTTTAACATTTCTAAATCTTCAATTGTATTATATGCATTTAGCGTAATCCGAATGTAAAAATTTCCATTTAACTGTGTAATTGGAATTTCGATTTTGTATTTACTAAAAAGTAATTCTTTTAATTCTAATGGATTAATTGTATTAATTGGAATACTACACATTTGCCCAAGAAATTCAGATGTTAGAGGACAAATAGGTTTAGTATTTAAAAGTTCACAAAACTTAGGATAATATTCTAAAATTAATTGTTTACAAATATCAGTTCTTTCTTTCCAATTATTTTCTTTCAAAAATTGAAATGCTTTTGGCAAAGTTAAAAATGCTGAAATATCTCTAGTTCCTTGATATTCATTTTCATCCAAAAACTGGCTGTGACTTGGCGTATCACTTTCGTAACCCCAACTAATAATTAAAGGTTCAAGCATTTTTTGTTTCTCTTTTTTCACATACAAAAATGAACTTCCTTTAGGTGTTAAAAGCCACTTGTGTGTTGTGCCAGTATAATAATCTGGATTCAATTCCATAATATTTAAATCTATGTGGCCTGGCGTGTGAGCTCCGTCAATAATAGTTATTAAACCAAGTTCACGAGCTTTATCACAAATTTCTTTTACAGGAAAAATCAAAGCTGTAGCACTCGAAATTTGATTAATGAAAACAACTTTTGTTTTGGGAGTATAGCCTTTCCAAAATTCTGCTAATAGTTGTTCTGTAGATCTAATTGGTAAAGAAATAATTGATTGAATATATTTAGCGCCCGTTTTTTTACAAAAGAAATGCCAAGTTCGATCCATTGCTCCATATTCATGATTTGTCGCTAAAATTTCATCTCCTGGTTTTAAATCCAAACTTCTCATGATTGTATTAATAGCAACCGTAGGATTAACAGTAAAAAAGAAATCATTTACATCGCATCCAATATAATTAGCTAATGCGAGTTTCGATGTTTTTAAATAACCTGCGCCTGTTTTTTGAATAAACTGAACAGGTTCTTTTTCTAAAACTAATTGCCAGTTTTGATAATCCTCAAAAATTGGCTTCGGACAAGCTCCAAACGAACCGTGATTAAGAAAAGTAATTTCAGGATCGAGTAAAAAGTGTGATCTCATATTAGGTTATTAAATGAATAAAAAAGCTCTTGTTTTTAAAATGTTTTAGATTCTATTAATAAAGATGCGAAAAAAAGTCATTTATACAAAATAACCAAAACAAACTAAAATAAGACATAGAAATAAATAACAAAATAAATTACTATTGAAACTTAATCACTTAAACTTTTTAGATATTTATAATGATTTTGAATAGTAAATAAGTTCAAAAAAAGTCGTTTCTTCATATTAAAAATAGTAAGAAAATATCTGAGTTGGAGTATTTAAATTATATATGTACGGAACCTCGAAAGGTTTTAAATTTTGGAAATTATTATAATAATCAACCAGAAATTATTGATTTAAAATCGAAAATAGAAAAAAATGAAATTTCATCTATCATTATTTCTGGAGAAAGTGGAAGTGGCATAACACATATAATCAATGCAATTTGCAACACACATCTTCATCAAAACAAAAGAGTCATTTACATTACCACACAATGGCTGTTGTACATTAATAAATTATTAATTACAGAATCTGAAAAAGAACAATTTAATAGTTTCATATTGGCATATGATTCCATTGCAATAGATAATATTCAGTTTTTACATCGAAAAACGAAACAACAATCTAATTTTATTTTAAGTCTTATTAAATTAATTCAAGAACATGAAAAAATAATTTTATTAGGATGCAGTAATTCGAATAAAGATATTACGAAATCGAAAAAGATAATGCAAGGTATTATTTTAAACAGAATTGAATTGAATCAACTAAGCGGATATGATGTTTTTAAAGCCTTAAAAGAATTATGTTCGACAGAAGATCAATTACCTGAAATGTTATTATACGCTATTTCGGGTTACAATGGTTCCATTCAACAACATATTAATTGTTTGATATCAATTAGATTTAATACTAAACTTAAAGAAATAAAAAAGTTTAATTTATCAGTTGAAGATTTTGATAAAGAGTTTGAATTAAAAAAATATTTCCCAAAACAACAATTTAGAAAAAGTTTTATTCAAACGCAATTAATGTTTAATCACGAAAAGGAGAAAATTAAATTAAAAGTGATATAATTTTATCTTTCCTTTAAAAACTGAATTGTTCTATCAATTACCAATTTTGCATCCTCAGGTAAATAAAATTCCTCCCAAGGATGTTTTGCACCAAATGTATGATTTGCATCTTCAATTACAAAAAGTGTAGACGTTTCATTTGCTTCATTTAAAAGATAAGCATCCTTTAACGAAACGGCTTCATCCTTTGTACCATGTATTATTAAAAAAGGAACATTTATTTTTGCAGCCGCATTCGCAATATCTAATCTTTCTTTATTTGCGATAATGGTTTCGTAAAACTGCACATTTAAAGGCATTTGTTGTTTTGTCCTTCCATTATATGTATGCACTACTCCACTTTTTTTCCAAGTTTCAATAGTTTTTTGACTATTTCTATTAACTATATCTGCAACACCAGCCCAAGTAACTGTTTTTTTAATTCGATTGTCTTCAGATGTTTTAATAATACTAATTGCACCGCCTCTACTATGTCCAATTAAATAAACTTGTTCAGTATCTATTTCATTCTTTAATTGCTCATCAACTAATAATGAGTTCAAAACTGAATCAATATCATTCAACTCAAATAAATAATTATTATTTCCAAAGGCTTCTAAATCATCAAATTCTAATGGCTTTTGTAAGGTAGTACCATTATGAGAAAAATTAAATTTAGCAAAAACGAAATCCCTTTCTGCAAAATAACTAGCCACAGCATTAAAATGTCCCCAATCTTTAAAACCTTTAAAGCCATGAACAAATATGACTAATGGTTTTTTGTGATCTCCTTTTTCATAAGTAATATCAACGTCAATGGGTTTTTCCTCGCTGCCTTTTAGTATTAAATTATAGATTGTTTTCATAGTTAAAAATATAAGCTATGATAATTAAAAAAATTAAATTGCAACGCCAATAATACAAACATCGTCAATTTGCTCATAACCATTACGCCATTCTTCGAAAAATAAATTAATTTCTTCTTTTTGTTTAGGCATTGTTTTTTTGTGATTATCTAATAATAATTTACGGAAATAATCATATTTAAGTTTCTTTCCATTTGGGCCACCAAATTGATCAACAAAACCATCCGAAAAAATATAAATTTTATCTTCAGGAAATAAATCTATTTCGTTGTTTGTAAAAACATACTCTTCCTCGTTTATATAATTTCCTATTGGATGTTTATCTCCTCTAAATTTAATAACTTCATCGTTTCTAATAATAAACAATGGGCTAAATGCTCCTGCAAATTCTAATTTGTTTGTATCTAAATCTATTGAACAGATGGCAACATCCATTCCATCTCTAATTTTTGTATCCTCTACAGTTTGGCGTAAGGTATTACTTATACTTTTATTTAAGTGAGTTAAAATATCTGAAGGACGAGTATAATTATATTCATTTACAATTTGATTCAATCCATTAAATCCAATAATACTCATAAATGCTCCTGGCACACCGTGTCCTGTGCAATCAACTACTGCAAATAATATTTTATTCCCTTTACGTTCAAACCAATAAAAATCACCACTTACAATATCTTTTGGTTTATATAAAATAAATGAATTTTTAAAGTGTTCTGAAATACTTTGTTCAGAGGGTAAAAATGCATCTTGAATTCGTTTTGCATATTTTATACTATCTGTAATATGTTTATTTGACTCTTCAATTATTTCTTTTTGTTTAACAACTTCAGAAGTTCTTTCTTTTACTTTATCTTCCAAATTTTCAACCAAATTTGCATTTTCTAGAGCAATTGCCGTATAAGTACCTAGCGTTTTTAAGAAATCAACATGAAGTGGTTTATATGCAAATTTTTCAAAGCTTTGAACAGTAATAACACC
>CAIYSA010000060.1 GCA_903928655.1 uncultured Bacteroidota bacterium | reverse complement strand
TTTTTTTTTGATACTTTTTAAACATATTTTATTGCTTTACATAACGTTATTAAATTGTTAACTATGGGTATTAAATTATCTTCAATTCATTTTGTATTTATCATTGTAGTTGTTAAACCAATAAGAAAATGCCCAGACATTCAAATTACGAAGTTGTTTCAAAAAATAAATTACAGGAATTCCACGACACGGGCATTAGTTCTTTTTTTCGTGTGATGTCTAATAACCTCAACCAACAAAATATGTTAGCAGATAACAAGGCCAACATCATGATTTCCATTAACACTGTGGTTCTTTCATTGGTAATAGGTTCATCTGCCAGGAATATTGACTATTGGCAAAATTTGTTCGTTCCAATTTTAATGTTCGTAATGACTTCACTCTTAACTACTGTTTTTGCCGTTTTAGCCACGCGTCCTAATTTTATTAAGGGCAGTGTAACACAAGAAGATTTGGACAATAAAAAATCTACCCTCTTCTTTTTTGGAAATTTTACAAGTCTTTCAAAACTAGATTTTGAAGATGCTATGTTAACCATCCTAAAAGATGATGAATACTTATATCGCAGTATTTTGGCAGATTTCTATGGACAAGGAAATGTGCTAAAAAGAAAATACCGTTTGCTTACCTATTCATATAACATCTTTTTAACGGGCTTGGTTTTATCTGTAATTGTTTTTGTGTTTTTTCAGTATTTTATTATAAGATAGCCAAGTAAGCAGTTATTGTTCCTTTATACTAAATCAAGGTTAAATATCACAAAGCAGGTTGCCACTTTTTAGGTGTTAAATGATAAATAATACAGATTTTATTTAAGTTATTAGGTGTAGTTTTTTATTTAAAAGAACTTTAAAAAAGGCATTGTAACAAATTTGCGCCTATTGCTTATTAGCTTTTATTGATAGGAAATAGAAAATCTAGAATATGACTGTAATTATTAAATTATTTTAATGGTGTCCATATTATCATCGTTTGGTTTTATAATTAGGCGTGTTACTAACATTTTTGAATCACATTTTGGGCAGTTTGCAGTTTGAATATCCCATAGCTCATTATTAGCTTCGTTACATAAGGAACAAATAGGTGTTATCGGATTAAAAAATAATAGAGTATCAACATTGTCTGTTAACTCCTCAGTTTTTGTATCAATTAGAATTTTACAGTTATTACACGAAATAGTTTCAAAGGTCCCGTAAATATCAGTATGAGCAAATCCTACCACATCTGCCTTGTATGCGCAATTGCAACATTCAAAAGTCCTGTATTCGGGGTATTGTATTTTTTCTAGTTCAATTATCCTCATATTAATTTTTATTTGTTTTTTGCATTAATCAATTTTTAAAGTTAGGTGAAATATTTCAACAATATGAAATTTTAATGTGAAAAAAATCAGCAAATTTTAAAATGGTTTATCCTATATTAGATTCGCACTTTTTATTATTAAAACTATGATTAGGAGCTATTTTAATTAATTTAATAGGTATAAGTATTATAGGCATAAAAACGCTAAAAGTGCATTTTGAAACATTAACTAAGCTATGTAGATTTACATAAATATGTTTCTTTTTTTTACGACATATTTTTTATTTATATGCTATGCAGCTTAGGTTAATTGTTGTTCAGTAGCGTTTTAAAGTTAATCGCACTTGTTTCTTTCATCTCCAATGTCA
>CAIYSA010000059.1 GCA_903928655.1 uncultured Bacteroidota bacterium | reverse complement strand
ATAACTTCTAATTTACGGCTAACGTTTCCGTTGCTTGTAGAAATATTAACATTATAAATTCCTGTTGCCCAATTTTCAGTATTTAAAGAAACTGTTTGTTTACCAGCTTGTAAATTACTTAAAGTTTGAGTAAACACAACTTGTCCCATTACGCTTAATACAGTAATTGTTACAGCTTCGTCTTTAACTAAATTTAATTCAATATTTGAACTATTTTTAGCTGGATTTGGGTAAATCGAAACTTCAACATTTTCGGCCTTATTTTCTTCAACACCAAGAACATTAGGAGTTAAAGTAGTTGTATTAGCGTTATAAATAATGTTAGTTTTTGCATCAATTAAAAGCACAATCGCTTTCATAGTTCCAGCATTATAAGTTGAAGGAATAGTATATGAAAACACACTAGAAGTATAAGAAGTTCCAGCAACCAAAGTGTTTGGTAAACTACTTGCTTGACCTGTAAATCCTCCTAAAATAGTACGAGCAACAAAGTCATATTTCATAGTTGCAGCAGGTACTGGATTTGGAGCAGTTTGCCAATTAAGCCCAGCACCAACTAATGCACTTGTACCACCACCATAATAATTTGTTTGGTTGTAACCACTTGCTGTTCCTCTAACATTATCTTCAGTAAATACTACAGCTAATCTGTAATCATTTGAAGTCGTGTTATTTGAAAATCCTGAAGCCATTGTTGTTTTAACAGTAATGTCAGCAACTCTTGTTACAGTATTATAACTTTTTGTTATTGCTAAATCAGCTAAGGCAAAATCATTAATGTGAGCTGCATAAGACGTAAACATTTGACTTGGATCTATAATCGCTGCAGCTCTATCGCATAATGCTGTTGGGAATCCAGAAACTAGTGAAGTAATACCAGCATCATAAATAGTATTTCTCATTGGATCAGAAGAACTATTATGAACAGCTATTAAAGCAGTTGTGTTGGGGTTTACAACGTGCATAGAGTCCATATAAACAGCACCTCTTGGGCACCATCCACACCAAGTTCCCGTTCCTTCTTCAAACACAACTTTATGGTTAGGAAGTGATGAATATCCTTTGATTAC
Source organism: uncultured Bacteroidota bacterium (assembly GCA_903928655.1). Classification (GTDB taxonomy): domain Bacteria; phylum Bacteroidota; class Bacteroidia; order B-17B0; family Aurantibacillaceae; genus UBA4416. The sequence goes on along the minus strand of CAIYSA010000059.1, from coordinate 3,536 downwards.
AGTTTTTAATGTATCATTAGTGGCTAATGCATCACCTGTTATTTTAGACCATACTTTTATTGAAGACTCTGTTGGAGCAGCAATTGAGTATGCGGTAGAAAAACTAAAAGAAGATGTTGAACCATATGCTAAACTAGGAATTGTGAAAACTTGACTTACTGGAGCACCACCATTAGCACTATATTGAGCAGTAAATGAAGTTATTGGCATATAACCGTTATTAGTAACAACTCCCGAAATGGTTTTTGTTGATCCTGCACTACCAAAAGCATTCATTCCAATTGGCGCAACAGATTTAAGAGCAATATCATTTGCTGCTGGCACAATTACGCTAATATTATCTAATAATAAAACATTCATATCATTAGAATTATTTACAAACGCAATACGAACAACTTGATTTGAGTATGTGTTCAAGCTCAATGCTCTATTTGTCCAAGTTGAGTTTTCAGCACCAACCGTTAAAAGCGTTGTTCCAAAACTAGTAGTTGTTGTACCTGTTGTTGAAATTTTTACTAAATATCCATCAGGATATCCACCATCTGGAGCGATTGCTTCCCAAGCAATTACACCATTAACTGGAACTGTAAATGATGGTGAAATTAACCAGTCATTTGCAACACCAGCTGGAGAATACCAAGATGTACTAACAGCAACCTTTCCGTGAGTAGGATCTGTTGATGTATAATCTTTAGTAACCCAAGCGTTTGTACCAAAGCTGTAAGAAGCAGCAGCACCAACTGTTAAACCATCAACATTGTTTTGTAACCAAGTTGCAGGTAAGTTTGGCGGTGTAGCCGAACTAAAGTTTTCGCTCCATGATTGAGCATTTGAAATGCCAGCAGTTAAAACTGCTAAGGCTAGTAGTTGTTTTTTCATATTTGTGTTTTTTGATTTTTTGTTTATTTATTTGTTAATGATAATTTTTTTTACAATTTTAGAATTTCCAGACGTAATTGTGGTAAAATAAATTCCAGAAGAAAGTGTTTCAACGTCTAAAGGTATTACGTTTTTTCCAACATTTAATTCAATGTTTTTTGAAGAAATGATAGAGCCAAGCGAGTTTGTAATTGATAAAGATGCATTATTAACGTCTGCAATAGTAGTAATAGAAATAAAAGCTTTATTGTTTGAAGGATTAGGATAAACATCTGATACATTTAAAAACAAAGCCGTATTTGTTTTTACAGAAGCTAGGGGATCATTATACTTTACAGTAAATTCTATAAAATCAACCGAAGCATTATTCATATCATAAATTTTATATCTAATGCTTGATGCTCCTGCAGCGGTAAATGATTCATCATAATGAAGACTTGTTCCTGAAATAGTTTGATTTGCGGTTAACGTTATTGAATTTGCGGAAACTAGAGTATTTACAGGGAAACAACTAGTGCCAAAACAAAAATAAGGATTAGAAGAATCGCCGGGAGCAACAACATGTCTTAAATCGTAGTAAGTACGCATTTTATATGTTTTTGTAGCTGTACTAATGTTTTTAATATTAATATCCATTTGATCCATAACACCAACACCAACGGTTCTATAAATTACCATTGAGTTTGTAATAACACTACCACCTCCAGTAACATTTGTTACTAATAATGATGATTGAGCCAAAATAACAAATGAGGCGAAAATAAATGCGAAAACTAATTGGTATCTTTTTATCATAATTTATTAAATAACTTATCTCATACAATATTACAAATATTGTGGTTTTATTCCAAATTTTTAATAAACTTAAAATAGTATTCCTAAACATCTAGGTTTTTTATATAAACATTTCCAAAAAATTCAATGCTTATTAATTAATTAAGCCCCTAATAAGGATGTTATTTTCTATAAAAACTCATTTCATCTATATAGTTCCAAACAGATTCTGGAACAAAAAACGAAACGTTTTTTTTCTCTAAAAGAGCATTTCTAATAAATGTAGAAGAAATTTCAATAAGCGGAGCTTCTGTCATTATAACGTTTTTATGCAAATCTAAATCGCTTGCCTCGGCATTAGGGCGAGGGTAAACGTATAATTTAAATCGTTTAATTATCTCTTCGTAGTTTTTCCATTTATGAAAAGAGCTTAAATTATCCTGTCCAATAATTAATGAAAAAGTGTGTTGTGGAAATTTCTCATTTAAATGCGCTAATGTATTTATGGTGTAAGAAGGTTGAGATAAACTAAACTCGATGCTGTTACTTTTAAACAAATCACTATCTCCAATTGCCAAGTTTACCATGTGCAAGCGTTGATTTTGATCTAATAATGATTTTTTGTTTTTTAAAGGGTTGTGTGGCGAAACAACAAACCATACTTTTTCAATATCGGTAAATTCAACCATATAATTTGCTAGCACCATGTGACCAACATGAACCGGATTAAATGAACCAAAAAACAAACCAATATGCATAAAGTAAAATTAAACATTATTTATAAAATTTATCTGTATTTTTAAGCAGTGTTTTTAAACGATATAATTGGTCAACCCGAAGCTAAGGCAAAACTACTTGGTATGTTTGCCGATAACCGCATTCCACATGCGCTCATGCTGACTGGGCCGGAAGGTAGCGGTAATCTTATTGCTGCTTTTGCGTTTATTCAATACTTATTTTGTACTCAAAAACAAGAAAACGATTCGTGTGGAGTTTGTCCATCATGTTTAAAAACATCCAAACTTAGCCATCCTGATTTACATTTAGTTTTTCCAATAGCTAAAAGTGATGAGGTTAAAACGAGTAATGATTTGTTACTAGAATTTAGAGAATGTTTTTTAGAAACGCCTTATATAACGCTTAAAGATTGGTTTAATGACTTAAATGCCGAAAACAAACAACCGATTATAAATACTGAAGAGGCGGGTTCAATTTTAAAAAAATTATCATACACTAGCTACGAAGGTGGATATAAGGTTATGCTCATTTGGCAACCAGAAAAAATGAATGCCGATTGCGCAAACAAACTATTAAAAATATTAGAAGAACCGCCAGAACAAACATTGTTTGTTTTGGTTTGCAACCATCCCGAACAATTATTAACCACTATTTTATCTCGAGTTCAACAATTATTATTTTATAAAATTGATAGTGAAAGTATTTATAAAGCATTAATGAAGCAGTTTGGCTGTAATGAAACCATTGCTAAACAAACTGCTTTTATGTGTGATGGCAATTATAGAGAGGCGCAACTTTTACTGCAACAAAACGATGACGGACAAGGTTTTTTACAAAATTTTAGAGCGTTTATGGCGATTGCATTAAACTTTGATGCTATTAAGGCTGTAGCTTGGATTGATGAAAATGCAAGAATTGGCAGAGAAAAACAAAAACAATTTTTACAATATGGGCTAGAGATTTTTAGAGATTGTTTGATGTTTAATTATGGCAGCGTCGAATTAATAAGACTTTCTGGTGATGAAAAAACATTTGTTACTAAGTTCTCTAAATTTATAAATCAACGCAATTACGAAAAAATTACTACTGAATTTAATGACTCTTTTTATTACATAGAACGTAATGCAAATCCAAAAATATTATTT
>CAIYSA010000058.1 GCA_903928655.1 uncultured Bacteroidota bacterium | reverse complement strand
TGAGATACAACGCTTCTACACCAAATGCAAAAATTCCATCTTCTTTTAGGACTCTTGTAATCTCATTTTATATTTGTACCGGTTGATCAACATGGTCTAAAACATTATTACAAACAATTATATCAAAAATGTTCTTATCAAAGGGCATATTTTCAGCTTTAGATTTTATATACGTTGTTTTGCTTTGTATATTATTAATAAAATTGTCCAATAATAAATTAGCTTGGGGAATTAAAATAGTTAATGGATCTAAGCCATATTTATTTTTTGCATTAATTAACCATAAATTACCGATACCTAACCCTCCACAACCGACATCCAAAAAACTATCGTATTCAAAATTTAAAATTCCTTGTGCTTGTAAGTGTGCTCCAATAGCATAACTACTTTCCAGATCATGTATAATTCCAACTGGATCATTTTTCCTGTTATTCCAATAGTTTGATTCATAATTTTGAGCAATTTCATAACTTGTTTTCATATTTTTAAAATTTAAAGTGCGTTAATTGAAACCCAATTTTCAGGTATAGATTGATCTCCCCAGGGCGATAATCCTCTTGGAGCAATAACTGTTTTATTTTTCTGATTACTCAACCAAGCTGCCCACCAACTAAACGTACTATCACCGATAATTGCATGGTTACAATTATACATTAAATAAAAATCATTTAAGCTTTGTAAATTACCTTTGGATTCATGTAAATTAACAAAAGATAAATTCCCAAAATGTGCAAATTTTTTAATAGCTAATGATGGTATATCAGAAAAGACAAAAAAATATATATCTTGATGCCTATTTATAATATATTTTATTGCTTGAATATAATATTCATCCATAGTTGGATGTGCAACACAAATCTCTTCTTCATATGATCGCCAGTGAATAAAACAGGAATTAACATCTTTTATCTTTTTAAGCAATTTTATGACTTCAATACTTTTAGGGCTTGGTGGTATTAATTCTTTTCGTAATTCATTTGAAATTTCATTGAAGTACATGCAATTTGCCCAATTCCCTATAAAATATTTTGAAAAAAGTATTTTTTTTTGAAATAGTTCTTTTTGATAGCGAATTGGTCTTTCTTCAATAAAATAAAATTTTAATTTTTCTGGTAAAATATAATTTATAAATTTGAGAATCTTGTGCTTAGGTTTAGATAAAAAAATATTTGTATTTCTCTTCTCATTTATTTTGCAATTTGGAAAATAATTTAAAAGAAATTGGCGATTATATTTATCAAAAAAATATCCACTTTGAGTATCGAAGCTTAATTTTGTAGAATGTTTCAAAGCCAAAGCACGACCAAATGAATAACAGAATAATTGATTGCCAAGTCCGCCAACTATTCGAACTGTAATGGTTTTGTTCATTTAACAATTATTTTTTAATTTATGATTTTGACCGTATTCTGAAATTGTCATTGGTTCAATTCCATTTTTTTTCCACCAGCCGAAAATTTTTTTATAATAACTAAAATGGTTTTTTATATCAATTTCTGTTTCCCAATAAGGCGAACCTTCATTCATAAATTCAGAAGAATGTGACATAATATTTATATGTTCCATATTAATTTTAGCCCATTTGCAAATACTCAATAAATCTGAAATATTTGTGACAGGAGAAGCTCTTAACCATTTACTGCCAAGGCCAAATTTATTAAATATCCTATTTATGTATTTTATTTTTCCAATTGAACCTAAATTGATGCCTGGTTTTATTGTACAAGGAACCTCTAATAATGAACTTATACCTGGCAAACAAATATTATTTTTGTCCATAAAATATGAATTTAAAGGTGCTTTAGTATGATCTAAAATTCCGGTTTTAGACCAGTCAATACCAGGTAAAATACTTGAATCATATTTTATGCCTAGATTAGTTAAAATATCTACTTGACGTTCGTCAATGCCCCACCTACCGGCTCGATGACTAAGCGGAATGCCAAAATTTGATGAAATTAGATTAAAGATTGATGTAAGCTTTGCTTCTAATATTTCAGTTGAATAGTCGGGTCCAGTCCAAGCAATTTTTGAACTATCTTGTGATATTAATGGCGGGATTTCCCAAAGATGTGGGTGAATACCAATTTCACAATCCCCTTGGTTCAAAAGATCAAGAAGTATTTTTTTACAATTATCATCATTTGCAACAGACCAACAAACAAAATAGGTTGGTCTCACCCCAAATTCCTTACATATTTTATGAAAATTAGGAAGTTCATTTATATTTCTTAATGATTTACTGTGAGTATTTCTCCATACGTTATCAGGTTCTACATCTATTGTTACAATACCAATAGTTCTTTTATTTATCTTTGCTGAAAACTGGTTCATTAATATATATTTTTTTTCGTGCGATTGCTGCAAATATTACCGGAGAAGAACTTCTTGTTCCATAAGTACAAAGTGAATCTTCTATAATTATTCTAAAATTTGTAAAGATATTATAAATATTTGCAATGTATTTTCCCAAAATTGGAATTTTTTTCAACCAAGAATTAAATATCAATTGTCTAATGTGCAGTCCCGTACCAAGGGTTCCTATTATTGGAAAGAGTTCCTCAATTTCGAAACCAGCTTTTTTTAAAATATATCTCATACCATCTTGTGTAAACCTATAATAATCCCCCCCCGATGCATTATGATATGTCCATGTACCATGACTTGTAATAAGAAGTTTTCCATCAATTTTTAGTAATCTATTACACTCTAATAAATATTGTTTATAATCTGGGATTAAATAAACAACTTGGGTTGAAATAATACAATCTGTAAAACTATCTGCCAATGGTACGGGTTCTCCAGGATTTATGACAATGTCTGCAAAATTTGACATTGTAACATCTACACCAACATATTTAATATCTTCAGGAAAAAGGGGTCGATAAGGTTTCGCACCACACCCCATATCAATTATAACATTCCCTTTTAAAACATGTTTATTGCTAAACAATTTTACTACTCTAGCAAGTCCAGTTAATAATAAATAATCAACATCATATATTCTTGGATTTATTCTACGTTTATTTTCAAATGTTTTTGAATAATTTGAAATTTTATGATTCATAATTATTGATTTTCATTTTTTGATATAAAGCATTCTCGTGTCCAGCTATCATGTATTGTTTAGTATACATGTCAGCCACTATTTTTTGGGAATTTAACGAAAATGATTTGTAAATATCATTACTATTTAATAAATCAACTGTCTTTTTAGCAATTACAGATACGTCATCAAATTGAACGAGATAACCAGTTTTATTATTTATTACAACATCTTTAGTGCCTCTAACATCAAAACCAATTACTGGTGTTCCTGAAGCCATAG
>CAIYSA010000057.1 GCA_903928655.1 uncultured Bacteroidota bacterium | reverse complement strand
TTGATAGAGGAATGTTTTATTTTTTTAATTTACTTCCATTAGTTTTATTTGTTATTCTTTTAGCCATTTTTGATATTGAAAAAATAATGTATCTCATGGTTTTTTCAACACCTTTAGCCATTAGTTTAAAGGAATTAGGAATGTCTGATGGGTTAAATTTAAGTTTACCTTCCGAACCTTTAATGATTGGTATTACTTTGATTTACATCTTAAATGAATTCAGCCATGGTATTACAGACAAAAAAATATTAAAACATCCTATTACAATTATTATTTTTTTGCAGTTAACATGGATGATTATTACTGCCTTTTTTAGTGAGCTCCCCATTATTTCTATCAAATATATATTATCAAGAATTTGGTTTTTGACTTCTTGTTATTTTATGTGTACCCAATTATTTAGAAATCAAAAAAATATAATAACCCATATTTTACTTTACTCAATAGCACTTGCTATTGTTGCAATTATCACAACAATAAAACACGCCTCTTTTGGTTTTGATGAAAAAACGGCTGATTGGATAGTTTCACCTTTTTATAATGATCATACTGCTTATGGTTGCGCTTTAGCAATGTTTATTCCTGTTGTTGTAGGTATTATTTTAATGAAAAATATTAATCTTATTTTAAAAATTGGTTGCCTTTCTTTATTAACGATTTTCTTAGTAGCAATTATTGTTTCATACGCTCGAGCAGGTTGGTTAAGTTTGGCAGTTTCATTAGCCGTTTTAGCAACTTTAATTTTAAAAATAAAATTCCGAACTCTTTTATTTACCTTAATTGGAGGCATTTTGTTTTTTTTGGCATTTCAATCGGAAGTATTAATGATGTTAGGCAGAAATAATACGGACTCTGATGGAGATTTTACTCAAAATATTGAATCAATGACCAATATTTCGACTGATGTATCAAATGTAGAGCGTTTAAATCGTTGGAATTGCGCTCTACAAATGTTTCAAGAAAAACCATTTTTAGGTTTTGGACCAGGAACTTATCAATTTTTATATGCACCATATCAAAAAAGTAGTATGAAAACAGTTATTTCAACCAACTTTGGTGAAAAAGGAAATGCTCATAGCGAATATTTAGGGCCTTTAAGTGAGCAGGGTTTTCTTGGTGCAATTTTTGTATTTGTACTAGTTTTGGCAGTAATGTTTTTGGGTTATAGATTAGTTTATGCCATAAAAGATAAATCGCTTAAAATATTAACGATTGTTATTTTAATGGGAATTAGTACTTATTTCGTTCATGGATTTTTAAATAATTTTCTTGATACTGATAAAGCATCTGTTCCTTTTTGGGGTTTCTTAGCAATGCTTGTATGCATCGATGTGTATCATAAAAATCAAATAGAGGAAGAAAAATTGCAATAGACTAAGTTATTGGTTTAATTACCAGTTTTTTTTTCAAAAAAAATAGAATTAGTTATCTAGGTTTTTTATAAAATCGTCAAATAAATAACGAGAATCTAGTGGGCCTGGACACGCCTCTGGGTGATATTGAACAGAAAATACAGGTTTGTTTTTTAATCTGATTCCTTCAATTGTTTTATCGTTAAGATTAACATGCGTAATTTCAATTGCCGTGTTATTAGCAATATCATCCGCATTAACTGTAAAACCATGGTTTTGCGAAGTTATTTCGCATTTACCAGTAATTAGATTTTTTACAGGATGATTAATTCCTCTATGTCCTGCATGCATTTTGTAAGTAGAAATTCCTTGCGATTGCGCTAACAATTGGTGTCCTAAACAAATTCCGAAAATTGGTTTCCCTGTTTCAACTAATTGTTTAATTAGTAAAATTTCATCTTTCATTACACTTGGATCGCCAGGTCCATTGCTCAACATATAACCATCCGCATTAAAATCAGTTAATTCTTTTAAAGTTGTTTTTAATGGAAATACTTTTAAGTAACAGTCGCGTTGGGTTAATGAACGTAATATGTTTTTCTTTACACCAAAATCTAAAACGGCTATTTTGTGTTTAGCTGTTTTTTCTCCAACCTCATAAGTCGTTTTTGAAGCAACTTTAGATGATAATTCTAAACCATCCATCGATGGTACTTTTGCTAATAATGCTTTTAATTCGTCTATATCCTTAATCTCAGATGATATGATGCAATTCATGGCACCTTTATCGCGCACATATCTAACAATTGATCTGGTGTCAACATCGCTAATTGCAACAATGTTATCTTTTTCAAAATAATGTTGTAAGGAGTCGGTTGCTCTTTTTCTAGAAAATCCATCGCTGAATTTTTTGCAAATCATTCCAGAAATCTTGATACTATCGCTTTCTACTTCTGATTCTTCAACACCATAATTTCCAACATGAACATTATTCATGATAACAATTTGTCCAAAATAAGAAGGATCAGTAAAAATTTCTTGGTAACCTGTCATGCCAGTGTTAAAGCAGATTTCTCCAGTTGTTGTTCCGATTTTTCCGGCGGCTTTCCCTTCAAATACTTTGCCGTCTTCTAATAGTAAAATGGCTTTTTGTTTGCTTTGGTATTTTAGTTGCATATCAGTTTTAGAATGATGTTTCTAAAAGTCAAAAGTGCAAATAATTTAGAGAGTTTAAAAGTTTTGTTAATAGGTTTTTAAAAACATTTTTATGATTTGGGCGTTGCCTTCTGCCAGGCTTTTCGTTCCAATCTTTTTTCGTTCATCAAAACCGATTTCCACTATAATCCTTAACGCGAACTTATATTTAGTTACTAAGTTTATGAGTCAGATGTTAATGTATAATTTTGTTCAGCCGAAATTATAAAAATTATTCTTTGTCCCTTTAATCCCTTGAGTCTCTAAAATCCCTTTAATCCATTCACTCCCTTCAATTTATTTTCTTTCACCAATTTGTTGTCTCCACATGGCGTAATACAAACCTTTTTCATTTAATAAATCCTGGTGTTTACCTGATTCAATAATTGAACCTTGTTCTAACACAAAAATTTTATCAGCATGCATTATGGTTGATAATCTATGAGCAATTAAAACGGTGATTTGGTCTTTTTTTGATGAAATATCACGAATTGTACTTGTAATTTCTTCTTCAGTTATTGAATCTAATGCAGATGTTGCTTCGTCAAAAATTAACAAATTTGGTTTCCTTAGTAATGCTCTGGCAATTGATAATCGTTGTTTTTCTCCACCAGAAACTTTAATTCCGCCTTCTCCAATGGTTGTATCTAATCCATTTTGTGCACGTTTCAATAAATTGCTACAAGCAGCTTTTGTTAAAACACTATTTATTTCTTCATCTGTTGCATCTGGTTTAACAAATAATAAATTGTCTTTAATTGTTCCCGAAAACAATTGAGCATCTTGTGTTACAAAACCTAATTGTTGTCTTAACTCTGTTAAATCAATATCTAAGGCATTTATGTTATTGTAAAATATACTTCCTTCTTTTGGTGTATATAAACCAACTAACATTTTAACCAATGTAGTTTTCCCACTTCCAGATGGCCCAACAAAAGCAATTGTTTCTCCCGTATTTGCAGTAAAAGAAATATTTTTTACAGCGTGGCTGCTAGCGGTTTGGTGTTTAAATGAAATATTTGAAAATTGTAAGCTATTTATTTCCCCCATCTTTTTAGGATTCATTGGTTTCTTTTCGCTTTCAGAATGTAATAACTTTTCAAAATTATCCATAGATGCTTTTGTTTCATTATAGGTAGTTATAACGTTTCCTAACTCTTGTAATGGCCCAAAAATAAAGAAAGAGAAAAACATAAGTGTTATTAAATCGCCGGGCTTAATTGTGCCACTAAAAACATACATATATAGTACAAACACCAAACACGTTCGCATAAAATGCACAGTTGTGCCTTGTATAAAACTTAAACTACGTACAAAACGAACTTTCTTTAATTCAAGACCTAATATTTTTACGGTGGTTGTATTTAAACGGTTTACTTCTTGACTGGTTAAACCTAAACTTTTTACTAACTCAATATTTCTTAATGATTCGGTTGTTGCACCAGCCAAGGCTGTTGTTTCCCCTAATATTAATTTAGAAACTGCTTTTATTTTTTTACCTAAAAAAGAACTTAAAACTGCAATAACAGGAACCGTTGCTAAAAATAAGGGGCCAAGAAAAACATCAATTTGCATAGCGTAAACTACAACAAACACAATTCCTACAATCGATTGGAATAGCATTGAAATAGACAGTGTGATAAATTTTTCACAATCTAATTTTACCTTTTGTAGTTTTCCTAAAGTTTCTCCACTTCGCTGATCTTCAAAGTCTTGAAATGGTAAATCTAAAGCTTTTTTAATTCCGTCAGTATACATTTCAGCACCAACTCTTTGAATAATAATATTTGTAAAATAATCCTGAAAGTTTTTTGCTAATCGCGAGAGCATAGCCGCACCAATTGAAAGGGATAAGAAAACCGCTAAGTCTTTCATAAACCAAAACTTATCATTATTATAATCTTTAAGGTTTACCCCTAATTTATTTAATAATTTACCAGTAATAATTGAATCGCAAAGAGAAAAAGATTGATTAATGGCCGCTAAAATTAAAGCTAAAAAAAGGATGCCTTTATATTTTTTTATATAAGAATATAGAATTTTCATTTATGGAACTATTTGGATAATGATTTTTTTTAAGGTTGTAAATTTATCAAAACTTACACTATTAATACCCAATAGTGAATAACTAATTAAATCCCCTAAAAAATCATCATAAACAACTTTTAAATTCACAGTATGAATTATGGTATTTGTTTATTAAGCGTTATTCCTTGCCGAAAGGAGCCTTCAAGCACAAGCGAAATGGTTTCTCAATTGCTTTTTGGTGAAACCTATTCAATTAATGAAGATAAAGATGATTGGTTAAAAATAATAACGAGCTTTGATAATTACCCATGTTGGATTAACACTAAACAACATAATTCACTTTCTGAAAAAGAATTTAAAAATTTAGATACAACACTAGTAAATTCCGAACTTGTGCAGGTCATAAATGATTCTGTAACAAATAATGTTTTTCCAATTACAATAGGCGCCACTTTACCAAATTTTAAAAATTCACAGCTTACTATTGGAAAGCAATCTTTTGTATTTGAAGGATTAACTTCCAATACTTCAATAAAAAAAAGCATTCAAGATTTAAAACAAACAGCCTATTTGTTTTTAAATGCTCCTTATTTATGGGGTGGTAAAAGTCCGTTTGGTATTGATTGTAGTGGATTTACGCAATTGGTTTTTAAATTAAATGGTTATCAAATTCCACGTGATGCAAGCCAGCAGGTTGAATTGGGAACGCCACTCAGTTTTGTGGAGGAAGCCCAAAGTGGAGATTTAGCTTTTTTTGATAACGAAGAAGGTAATATTGTTCATGTTGGAATGGTTATCGACAACCAACAAATTATACATGCTAGTGGTTGCGTGCGTATTGATAAATTTGATCACTATGGAATATTTAATTCCGAAACCAAAAAATACTCTCATATGTTAAGAGTTATTAAAAACGTAATTGGATAATTTTTTTTTAAATTAAATTATTTACAAGGGCTTTTTATTTGAATCTTTTCGCTTTTTGTTGCTATTTCGTTGTATTTTTTTAAATCATCACATCCACTATCAGTTTGGCCCATGCTAATTTTTAAATTCCCTCTCCGTAAAAAATAATTAGGATTTGTTGCATTTACATGTATTGCTTTTCCGTAATCGTCAATAGCACTTTTAAATTGTTTTAATTCTTCCTTTGCATTGCCTCTATAATAATAAGCATCAGCATTTAATGCTTCAAGTTTAATAACAGAGTTAAAATCTAGAATTGCTCCTTTGTAATCTTTTAAATTATTTTTTATTATTCCTCTTAAAAAATAACTGTCAATATGGTTTTTGTCAATTTTAATTTGTTGGCTATAATCTTCAATGGCACCTTTGTAATCGTGGATTATTTCTTTTACAAATCCTCTATCAAAATAGGCAACAGAATCATTTGGATTAATTTCGATAAGCTTACTAAACTCTTCTATAGTACCTAAGTAATCTTTCAAATTATATTTTTCAACGGCACATTTATTTAAATCTTCTTTTGTTTGAGAAAAACAGTTTGAAATTGAAAAC
>CAIYSA010000056.1 GCA_903928655.1 uncultured Bacteroidota bacterium | reverse complement strand
TAAAATAGTTTAATAAATTGGTATAAAATAATCCTTAAAAACTTTTTGGTGTCGTTAAATATTTGTTATTTAGTAAGGTTATCTTTACTTTTTATTTAAACCTTGTAATCAGTCTTTTTGGAACGTCTTTTAATCATATTTTTTATTATTATTAGTTTTTTTGTAAATGGACAAGTTTATGATTTTCAAAAAATTAATCAAGAACAAGGCCTCCCATCTTCAGTTATTACAGCATTAGAACAAGATTCTCGAAATATTATTTGGATTGGTACAGACGGAGGAGGACTTGTGAAATACGATGGAAATTCTTTTAAAATATTTGATGAAAGTAATGGGTTAAAAGGAGCATTTGTTACAGATTTAGTTGAGGATATCAATTCAAATTTAATAATAGCTACTAAATATAACGGGATTTCAGTTTTTAATGGAAAAAATTTCTTTAAAACTTTTGATATTAAGGGTAACAGTTTAAAATCAAATACTATTTATAGCCTTATTAATTCAAATAATGGTGTTTATTGCATTGGTGACCGCGACATTATTTTAATAAAAAAAGATTATTCAATCGAACGTATTGTGTTTCATGCCAATGTTTTTGGAGAAGTTAATTCTTTAGCTTATCATAATAATAATTTATTTATTGCTTGCAGTAAAGGGCTTTTTGTTTTATCAAATAAAGAATTAAAAAGGTTACTACCTCAGTTATTTACTGGATATATTTCTTTAAGTAAAAATAACTTAAATGAAATTGTTATTGCTACTATAAATGGGGGACTTTATAAATTAAAAAATCCCCAAAAAAACACATCCGAATATTCAGCAATTAAATTAATTGAATTACCAAAATTATTTAATCCAAAACATTTATTTATTAGTAAGCGAGGTACTATATGGCTATCTGGTGATGTTAAACAAGGTTTATTAATGTATGATGGAGAGCGTTTTCTAAGTTTTGATAATTCAAATGGATTTAATGGCGATAATGTTTTATGTTTTATGCAAGATAAAGCAAAAAAATTATACATTGGTACAGAAGGATTTGGTCTTTTTAAAACTGGTTCACAGTTATTTATTGATTATTCAAATTTAGATTTTTTAAATAACCCTTCAATATTTTCTGTTTTAAAAAGCGAAAATGATTTATATGTTGGGATTAAAAAAGAGGGTATTCATAAATTTAAAGAAGGTTTAAATGGAAATTATATTTTAGAAAAATCATATCTAAATAATGTTGGAGCGAATGTGATTTTCAAAAATAATAAAAATGATGTTATCGTTGGCTCGAAAGAAGGATTAGGGAAAATTACAAATAATAAGTTGATTACTATTAAGCTTGATTTTTTGACAGTTGATAATTCTGGTGTCGTTGCAATTAAACAAGATGTCAAAAATAGATATTTTATAGGGGGTTTAGGAGGAGGGTTATGTATAACTAATGAAGATTTCAGTTTAATTAAACAGTTTAAAAAAAACAATGATTTTTTCGCGAATTATATTTATACAATTGATCAATTTGATAAAAATAAGTGGTATATCGGAACTAATAATGGCTTGTTTATACTCACGGAAACTTCTCAAAATATATTTGAACTATCTAAGAGGCTAATTAAGGATGTGATTTCAAATTCTACAATTGATAGTTATGGTAATTATTGGTTTGTTGGAAATGATTGTATTTTTAATTATGAAAAAAATGGCATTAAAAAATACAACAAAAAAAACGGATTAACTTCAACACTCATTTATACATTAATTGCTGACAAGAAAGGAAACCTTTGGTCAGGTTCAAATTTAGGAGTAGATAAAATTGAGGTAAATGAAAAAGGAGAATTTATTTCGGTTAAAAATTATAATTATAAAAATGGATTTAAGGGATTAGAAACAAATACTCGAACTCAGTGTATTGATTCTGATGGTAATTTGTATTTAGGGACAGGAATAGGATTGGTGAAGTGTATTCCAAATTATCAATTAGAAAATGATACAGCGCCACCAGTTTTAATAACTAGTATTAAATTATCAAACAATAATATTGATTGGATAACTAATGAAAGTAAAAATAAATGGATTAACATGCCAGAAAGTGGTCATGAATTTAAAACAAATGAAAATCAATTAAGCTTTCAATATAATGTTATTAATACTGGGTATAAAGGAGATTATTATTATTCATATAAATTAGAAGGAATAGATAATGCTTGGTCTAACCCAACATTAATTAATGAAATATCTTATTCAAATTTGCCATCTGGTAATTATATTTTTAAAGTTAAACTTGTTGATTTACTTGAAAAAAATTTAAATAAAGAAACAAGTTATTCTTTTTCAATTAAAACTCCATTTTATTTAACCTGGTGGTTTATTTTGGGCGGATTGATTTTATCATTTTTGATCATTTATTTTTTATTTAAAAAATTCTCAACATTTAATCCTGATTTTGTAAGGAATGATAATCAAGAACTTGATGAAAAAAACAAAGAGAATAGGATTTTTCTTTTAGTATTTGCTATTTTCTCGCCATTAGCAGAGTTTTTCTTAGAAATGTTTGAAGTAAGAAACACAAGTGAATTAATTTACAGCATTATTGTAGGATTTTTATGTATATTAATTTATTACCTTAGTTTTAAAAGTAAAGTAATTTATAAACAACTATCAAATTGCCTTGTATTGATATTTTTAATTTATTTTATATTATGCGCATTAAAATTATATTTTTTACCATTTGAGTTAGTAACATTTATTAGTTACACCTTGGTATTATTTTTTTCCGTTTCAATTTTCAGGTCAATTAAGCATTATTGGATTTTTGGGTTAGTTGTATTATTGTTTACTATATCTTTATTTTTCAATTCATCTATTGATGCAAAAACATCTGTTATTATAGTATATGTTTCTTTATTTATCGGATTAATGAATCATACCCGATATATTACATCTCTAAATAAAACTGAGAAATTAATGTTTGTAAATAACATTGTAAACAAAGGGAACTCCTTAGTACTTGGAACAAATAAATTTGGAGAAGTTTCATTTTGTAGCGAAAATATTATTAAAATTTTAGGTTACAACAAAGATGAAGTTATGGGAATGGGGTTCTGGAATTTAACTCAAGATAAAGAATTTACATATTCAGATTATTCTGATAAGTATGAAAAGGACAAAGTTTATACAAGGAAATTAAAATGTAAAAGTGGTGAGTATAAATACATTCAATGGATCGATACAAAATATTCGAATGATTTGTATGTAGGAATAGGGCAGGATGTTACTGAGCAGGTTAACATTCGTGAACAATATAAAAATATGGTTGACAATGCTGCAGATATTATTTTTGAAGCTGATGGTTTTGGGAATTTCATTTTTATAAACGAGGCCATGAAAAGAATTTTGGGGTTTTCGCCAGATGAATTATTAGGCAAACATTTTACAAGTTTAGTTAGAGAAGATTATAAATATAAATTATTTAAATTCTATTTAATATTAGATGTGAATAAAAATGAGTTTGATGTTTTAGAATTTCCTACAATTGGAAAGAATGGACTGGAGTATTGGGTTTCTCAAAAGGTAATTGTAATTAGAGATGATAATGATCATATTATT
>CAIYSA010000055.1 GCA_903928655.1 uncultured Bacteroidota bacterium | reverse complement strand
TTGTTTCGAGTTTCGAAAAAAGTTTCGATTTGTTTCGATGAAATTTTGCTTAATTACTATTTATGGAGCTAAGTGCAATTTTCAAGCTATTGTAGTAAAGCTGCTAAATGCTTTATTCTATTGCTTTTTATGTAATTATTAAACTTACTTGTGAGATACCATTATGTATATAAAAAACGCATATATTGTTTCGATAAAATCGAAACAAAGTTTCCTTTGAAATAATAAAAAGTGCTGTATGTTTGTATTATCAAAAGCGTTAGTAAATATTTCAAAAAAGGCAGCCCGGGAGCCCAGCGAAAAAATGAAAGGCGTTTTGTTAGAATTTATTTTAAACAATTATTCATTCATTTTAAAAAACAAAAACTATGAAAAGACAATTTTTATCAATTGCAGCCTTAGCAATTACAACTAGTACTTTAGCAAGCACAACAATTACAAGAAGTCATGGAGGTCCTAGTGGCTATGACAAAGTTACAGAATCGCATACTGGTGTAATTTTCAAAGACAATTCGTTGTCTTGTATTGATCCAGGTAATTCATCATGCAAATGGTTGGTTGCACCTTCCAGTGTTATAAATCCTCAAACTGGACGTGAATATGAATTTAATGCAACAACAATTGAATCATACGTTCGAGGCAAAATTATTGAAGGTCAATTAAGTGGTAAAATGATCGATGCTTCTGGGAATATTCTCACTACATGGATTGCAAAGGATGTTGAAAATTATAGTTTAGTAATTGATTATAATTTTATTCAGTAATTTATGACTAATAAAATAATGTTTAGTTTTATTATAGGTATAGCTATTCTAATAGCTATGCCTGTTTTTTCTCAACCTGTAAAAGGGGATTTTAAACTATTTAAATTTATAGGAAATACACCGACTCAATTTGAATATAATGGCAATGAACCAAAAATTTATTTTAATGACACCGCAAGTTTTGTTTTGCAGTATTACGAAGCACTCCATAGCGTTGTCTTATTTACATATAAGGGATTTAAACTCAATGCATCTAGTTTACTTCGTATCGACTCCATGCCATTGAATGATAGTCATTTAGGTAGTTTGCATGGGTTTTTTGTTTTTAATGAGCAGATAGTTGTGCTGTTCCATAGTAAGTTATTACTACTTAAAAAAACTAACAGTGTATATCATATAGTAGCATCTTTGGAGGCAGATTATGATAATATTTTAACGGACAATAGTGGGTATTTTATATTGTGTAGGTATTATAACTATCAAGAAACGGAAAGAAAGCCAATCATAATTACTGCCTATCAAGTAGCGAACGGGACAATAGCTAAACAATGGGCGTTTAAGCAAAACTATAATGAAATATATTACTCGCATCTATCAGGCAGTTATTTAGATATGAATAATAATGGTGATCTACTGATAGCATTTCCGGCAGCATATAATATTTTAGTTTTCAACAAAAAGGGAGCTTGTAAAGTGCTAACTAAAAGTTTAATTAATTTTCCAGATACTGCCTTGCTAAATAAAAACTCATTTATTATTAATAATACTACATTAAGCATTAAACAACAAATAGAACAACTGATGCTATTAGATGTATCGAGTAATCGTATTCAGAACATAAAATTTATAGGAGCATACACGTTTATAGTTATTAGAAAAGATAAAGAACTAAAAAGTGATTATCGATTTATAGACGTTTGGGAGGGCGATTCTTCTGCTCATTATAAATGCGTGAAAACTAATCTACGCTATAGAAATGAATTTGAACTTACTAATAAGGAAAATGATTTCTATTTCAATCCTTGTCTGTCTTGTACCAATAGCATCTATTTAAAATACGGCTATTTATACTTTCTGGATGTATTTGTTCCAAGCCAATTTTTTAGTTACAAATCCTTGCAAAAATTGAGAAAAAAGTTGGAGGTTTATTATGCTGATAAAAAATTATATTTTGGTTTATTTGAATTCAAAGTTAATAGTTTTTAATAGTATTATATTTTCTATAACCATACTATTTTGCTCCTTTAATTTTCCAAAGGAAAAAGATTTAGATGTTCCTTTTCAAGGTAACACTATATATATTGTTTATACACAAAAAAACTGTTTTGATTGCTTCACGAGATTGAATGAATGCTTATATAGCAAGTATGGTAGCAGCGAAAAGTTGTTTCAAATCAAGTACATATTTTATAATCTCAATTTTGTAACAACAAAAGTTCTTTTATCAAAATTAAATACATCAAAGTGTTTTTCTGTAGTTAATGTTACTAACCCAAAAGTTATCAATCAATTGGACAATTTGCTAGATGATCAGAAAATAAGTCCTTATGTTGTTATTGATTCTAATAAATTGCTCAAATTGATTGATTACAAAATTTTGTTTGATAAAGATGGAATGCTTAATGATACTGTTTTTAAATAATTATAAGTTATTTTTTTTCAATACCTTTTATTTTTGTTAGCGACTTGTTTTATTTTATTTCAATTCTCTATTTTAAACCATGCTTTTTGTAAACTCTTTTTATACATACGCCACAGCTGCTTGGCAGATTTTCAACTTAGTATTAATCATTTACGTTATTGTATTGGTGATTAAGTTTTTACGCAAACATTCCTAAATTAGCATACCATAATGTTGTTTCAAGTTTCGAAAAAAGCTATGATTTGTTTCGATGAAATTTTGGATGTATAATACTTATGGAGCTAAGTATAATTTTCAAGCTACTGTAGTAAAGCTGCCAAATGCCTTATTCTATTAGCTGATCTGTAAAAATAATAAGCTATTTTAAGTATGTATTATGCATATAAAAAACGCATATATTGTTTCGATAAAATCGAAACAAAGTTTCCATCAAAAGTTAAAAAAAAATATTACATTTGTGATATCAAACACGTTAGTAATTACATTATAATGGGCAGCCTAGGAGCTCTTCTTAATTAACATTATCCATGTTTGTCAATATTTTTTATAACAGTTATTCATTCATTTAAAAACTCAAAATCATGAAAAAATTACTTTTCCTTTTAACCTTAACAACAATAATTGTATCCTGCGATAAATATAGATATTTAAATGACACTATTTCGGAACAAACAATTAGTAATTACGCAACTGCAAAAGGATTAAAAGTTTCCTTTTTAAAAAATATAGATAGAAGTAAATGTCAGCATTTTAATTCAATAGAAGAATTTGAAAATTATAGATTAAAATACTATAGTTCAACAAATAAAAATATTAAATCCTATTCTAAAATACCCCCTGTTGAAACTCCTTTAAATGAAGCTGTGTTTTCACTAGATCACCTTTTGTACACTGTCCATTTTGTAGCTGCTGGCTTACCAGGCACACCAAATTTCAATGTAAATTCCTGGATTAGTGGTCTAACTTTATGTACAAGTTATAATCAAAATGCATATTCAATTACGCCTTTGTCCAATGGGACTTATTTGATTTCCGTTTATGGCACTACCAGTTACTTTGTTTTTATTGAAAATAT
>CAIYSA010000054.1 GCA_903928655.1 uncultured Bacteroidota bacterium | reverse complement strand
TATTTTAATTGCAATAAGTAATTACGATAAAAAGTAAATTTGTAATAATATAAATTTATAAGGTGAAAAAAACAATAATCCTCTTTTTAATCACATCTTCAATAGCCTCATTTAGCCAACAGGTTAAATTATACTATACTATGGATATTAATGAGGTTAATGATCATTTAGCTTTGAGATTAGAGAGTTATGCTGAAACGTTTTCTCATAAATTAACGAGAAACAATTTATTAAATGAAAGGGCAAAGGTAAGGAATAACTATTTTATTAATGTAATAGAAACAAATTCCAAATCAGGGAAGTTCTTTTCAGATATGGTTGATTCTATTCCACATGGAAAAATTGGACATACTGAATGCTTTGGTAAACCAAATTTTTTTATTGCTCCAAAAATTAGTTATCCTGAATTATTTATTACAATTCCCGAATTAAAATTAAAAATAAGTAGTGAAATCATGTATCAAGTTACTTGGCGTGAAACAAGTAGTGAATTTCAAAATTCAAAAATAATATTAATTAACAAAGCCATTAAAGAAATTAAAGAAACATATAAAGTTGATAAATTAAGTCAAAAAATTTTAGATGAATACCATCATTCAGCATCTCATAATAAAATAATAAAAGAAAAAGCTGAAGGTGAATATGGAACTTCAACAATAGTGTTTATTTCAGAGGAAAAACTAAAAAATGGTAAATGGTTTTATGAATTAATGATAAGGAATGTTATCGTATTTACAAGTAAGGCTGATCTATAAAAAGAAATTTAAAATGTACTATTTAACTTTAAAAGAAACCGATAAAAATTTTTAAAATGAAAAAAATAAACGCAATCACAATTCTATTTTTATTAGCAATACTAATACAAAAAGTAAATGCACAACCAAAAAATTCTGAAAAAGGTTTTGACATGAGCATTTTTCAGAACGCTTTAATATCAGAAATGCGCATCCAGTTTCCAGGATTAAAATTAGATACAACACTAAACAACGTATTAAGAGCTGAAAATGAATATAAAAAAAATGCTGATGGTAGTTTTGCTTTTATTTCTGACCATAAACTTATCATAGTAAAAGACGCGCAAGAAGTGGCTGGTAATCCGACATGTTGGACAACCAGAGATAAGGGTAATGTTAATATTTTAAACAACGAATTAACGGAAGCTCAAGGAATTGTAACAAAATATAAAAATGAAATTCTAGCAAAAAGAGGATGGGACGTAACAGAGAATGGATTAAAGAAGTTAGGATTTGTTGAATTTGATGCATTAGCTATCAATAAAAATGGCACAATTTTATACGCTTTAGTTATAGACAATAATTTAGACCGTAACGCTATAATTGTAGACGCTGATAAATTTGAAAGAGCACTTAAAGAAGCAGGTTTTGAAGTGAAGGAAGAAAAAAAATAATTCTAAAGAATAATAATTAAGTTATTAATTATTAAATGATCATAATTTAATAGAAATAGACTTTTGAAAATACAAGTTCAAAAATTAATGCATCCATAACATATTTTTAACTATATGAATTACAAACTAATACAAACTATTTTTCAAAAATATTTTTTATTCCTGTAATCTGAATATACATTGGTCATATAAATTAAAATTATGACAAGAATTAAAAGTAAAGAGGATCTTATTTTTAGGAACAGGCCAAATTTCCCTAAAAAAAATAAATATGGTATTTATGTTTTATTAAGATCAATCAATTTTAAGAAAGCATTTTTTGAACACTATGCAATTAAAGGCACACTTAGTTTTAAAGAATGCCTAACACTTATTAAAAAGCATTTTAGACCTAAGCAAAATAATTACGAAGTTTACAAACAAGCTATAAAAGATTTAAGAAAAACATATACCATTAAATTAAACAACCCTAGTATAAAGTTGCGCATGGGTTGGGATAAAAAAAATAATACAATTCATATATCAATTAAATCAATTTAAAAATTAAAAATCATGGAAGAATTAGAAAATTTACGACCTATGAGTCGTTCCGAATTTGAATTACTTTATAGAAATTGTCTTGCATCTGGTTGGGTTGTTGCTTTATCTTTAGATGAATTAAGTAATTTATACAAAGAATATTTACAAAGACATGGTTATTTTCTGTACTACATTATTGTGTTAAAATATCAAGTGTTTAAAGAAAATAACACCTTAATAAACGTAAATAAAGATAATTATAGTTTAATAGATAAGGGCGGGTTTCCCCATCCTATAAATTTACCTAATCTTAATAGGGTGGTAAAGAATTTACAATTTGATAGAACAATCCATTTATTTCTTGCTGAAGCTCCAAACACTTTTGAAACGTATGTTTACAATCCAATCCGCACAAAGACACAATATTACAATTGGCCATTGGTATCTAGCGGAGGTAATAACTGGATAGATTCTAATATACTTCTTCTGGATTTTTTTCCATTTCCTATTGAAGGGGCAACAGCAGTTCGTAAAAGGATTGTTCAAGCTGGATACACCTTCCGCAGTCATTTATCTCAATATTTTAAGCCATATCTTGAGGCTGTATTGAATTTTTTAGAAATCGATAGGCCACAGCTTGCTCACTTAATTGCTCCCCCTTATACTTCATTACACGCTATATTAGAATTAGAAGATGATGGTTGGAATAATTTAATTATACTGAATCATGAGAGTAATTTTAAGGATAATATTGGAGTTACTCCTTTTGGATTTGATAAAGGGCAAACTCCCATTTTAATGTATAACGCTTTCATTAATGTTAGAGGACAGCAGGTGCCTTATTTAGGCATTAATATTAATGATATTCCTGCGTATTATAAATATATCAAATGTAGAATTTATTCCAATGGTTCTGGCAATCCAGGTCAAAGGCCGAATTAATCAGAACTCTAAAGTACTCCTCAATAAGTTTGTAGCCCTAGTTATACACTTTTAAAAAATATAAATTATGCCAGCAAAATATCCGCATGTATTATCTAAGTCGCGCTTTGTATCGGGTGTGCAATGTTCTAAAAAACTCTTTTTAGAACTGAACCGAAAAGATTTAAAACCTGCTATTACTGCCAGCCAGCAAGCTATTTTTGATCAAGGTCATTTAATTGGTAAAATGGCTCAGGAGCGTTATCCAAATGGTATTGATTTAACGAGCCAAACGCATTATGATTATGCTCATACCATCGATAATACACTAGCTGAAATGAAAAAAAAGACAAGTACATTATACGAGGCTGCATTTTATTACGATGAAGTATATCCGTTTTAGATATATTAGAACATGATGCTAATGGCGATATTCATGCTATAGAAGTAAAAAGCAGTGGCAGCGTCAGTGATAATTATATTACTGATGCATCCTTACAATATTGGGTTATGGCACATGCTGGGCATACTCCAAAAAGATTCTCATTATTGCACATAAATAAATTGTTTGTAAAAAATGGTGCCATTAATTTGAATGATTTTTTTACACTGACAGATATTACAGATTTAGTTATTCAAAAACAACCGTGGGTTACTGAACACATTGAAGAATTAAAACAAACCTTACAAATAAGAATAGAGCCTATACAAGCTATTGGAAGGCATTGTAATAATCCATTTGTTTGTGATTTTAAAACATATTGTTGGGGTAATTTATTGGATAAGGATAAGGTGTTTAATTTATCATACGGTAAAGATAAAATTTGGAGATTATATAACGATGGCATTTTAAATTTAGCGGATATTCCCGATGATTTTGAACTATCACATCGCCAAAGTTGTCAAGTAAACGGGCAACGAACAGGAGCTGCACATATTGATAGTCCCAGTATAAATCAGTTTTTAAATAAGGCTGTTTATCCATTGTACTTTTTCGATTTTGAAACGGTCAATTCAGTTGTTCCAGTGTTAGATGGTACGTCACCATTTCAGCAAATTGGATTTCAATATTCCTTGCACATTGTTTCAAATATAAATGAAGAACCACTACATAAAGAATTTTTAGCACGAGCAGAATATTTTACAAATCCACAAGTTTTAAATCCTCGCCAGGCGATGATCAATCAAATGAAAATTGATTTTGGAACAACAGGAAGTATTGTTTCGTATAACGCAAGTTTTGAAAAAGGGGTTATTGAAAAATTAGCTATAGATTTTCCTGATGATAAATTATTTTTAAGAGATCTTAATAATCGTATGATTGATTTATTAGATGTGTTTAGAAATGCATGGTATTATGTTCCACAATTTGGTAAAAGTGCATCTATTAAAGATGTGTTACCGGCATTAGTTCCAAATTTATCTTATAAAACATTAGCAATAAATAATGGCGATTTAGCCAACAAAACATACATGAGTATGATTGACGGAACATTTAAAGGTGATGTACATGAAACAAGAAATATGCGCAAGGAGGAATAGCTGCAGTGATGTATAGTCCGGATAGTTACGAAAAACATATCAAAGATACGTTGATAGCAGGTGATGGAATCT
>CAIYSA010000053.1 GCA_903928655.1 uncultured Bacteroidota bacterium | reverse complement strand
TCATCAGTTTTTAATACATCATCAATAGTGATTTCATCATCGTTTTCAATTATTTCTTCAGCATCAATCATTGGTTCATTTTCTACAAATCGTTTGTTTGTAATTCGTTTTTCAAGTGACAATAAAAACGCCGGCAATAGCACTAAATTAGCACAATAAGCAACTAATAGTGTAAAGGATATTAAAACTCCTAATGCTTGTGTTCCACCAAAACCGGATAAAACAAACATTCCGAATCCGAAAAATAAAACAACCGCTGTATAAACCATACTTACTCCCGTTTCGCTAATTGTAACCCGAACGGCGTCAGTAATTGATAATTTATTTTTACGAATTTCATGCCTGTATTTTGTTAAAAAATAGAGTGTCCCGTCTGATGAAATTCCAAAAGCAATACTGAATACTAATATGGTGCTTGGTTTAAGAGGAATTCCTAAAAAACCCATTAAGCCAGCAGTAATAATTAGAGCAACTAAACTTGGAATAGTTGAAATTAAAATCATTCGGAAAGATGTGAATAGAGTTAGCATAAATAGAGCGATTAATATAATTGCTAATGCTACACTTTCTACTAAATTATTGACAAGGAATTCATTTCCTTTTAAAAACATTAAACTATTTCCTGTTAGCCTGATATCGTATTTTTCTGCATCTGAAAGCCATTTCTTTTCTTCTTCATTGTAATTAAAGATGCTATCAATTCGGGGTTTTAATTCTTTTACTAATAACCTAGTTTTTATTGAACCTAAATCTGCCATTTGTATACTGATTCGAGTATACTGCTTTGTAGAATCAACAAAAGCTTTAAGTTGGTTTTCTTTTTCTTTTTCACCTTTAACATATTCTGCTAAACTTTTAAGATCTGTTGCACTTGGCATTTTGTAAAATTTTGACTCACCACCTTTATAAGATTGGTACATGAATTTTACAATTTCAACAACCGAAACTGGACGTGCTAATTCTTTATAATGACTGAGCATTTTTTGTGCCCTATTAATTTTATATAAAGCTCTTGCATTATTTTTTAAAACCCCATCGGGTTCTTTTGTATTTACAATAACTTCAAAGGGAAGAACACCACCGTAGTTTTTTTCGAAATAATGCAAGTCTACCAATAATGGATCTTTTGAAGGCAAATCATCAACAATAAAACCATTCGCTTTTATTTTTAGTAATCCAAATAATGATATAAGAGATATAATTGTTATGGAAATGTAAATTGCTTTTCTGTTATTGGTTGTAATCAAAGCCACTTTTGCTAATAATGAACGAAGTCGTTTATTATCTAAATGTTTTAAATGATTGGATTTAGGCTCTGGCAAATAGCTAAATATTATTGGAATAAGTAGTAATGAAATTAAAAATGTGACCATTACATTAATTGAAGCAATTAATCCAAATTCGAATAAAATTTGATTTTTAATTGCACAAAATACCGCAAAACCTATTGCTGTAGTTATGTTTGCGAAAAATAAAGATACACTACTTCTTGATATTGCAGTGTGTAAAGCTCTAATTTTTGATACCCCATTTGCTAATTCTCCGTGGTATTTATTTAAAATTAAAATACAGTTTGGTACGCCAATTATTATTATTAGTGGAGGTATAAGCCCTGATAATACAGTTAGTTTATATCCCAACAATACAATACTACCTAAAGTAAATATTACGCCAAAAACAATTACAAGCAATGAAAATATAACAGGTTGAAATGATTTGAAAAATACAAATAATAAAAGAGCGGTAACTAAAAAGGCAACTCCCAAAAAAAATGTCATTTCTTTTGAAATTTTTCTTGCAACGGTTGTTCTTATAAATGGTAAGCCAGAATAATGCGCTTCAATCCCAGTAATTTTTACAAAATCTTCAGTTTTTGTCTTAATAGAATCCGTTATACTTAAACGGTCTTTTGTGTTTAAAGCCTTTTCATTAAAAGTAACAGCCATTAAAGTGCAATTATTTTTTTCGCTAAAAACAATTCCTTCATAAAATTTAAGCGTTGAGATTTTATTTAAAAGCGTATCTAAATCATATTGATTTTTGGGGATTGAATTTTGTAGTGGTTTAAATTCGAATTTACCCAAAGAATCGTTTAACTTTAAATCATTTAATCTTGCTATTGAAACAACTGCTTTTATGCCTTCAATGTTTTTAATGCGATTACCTAATCTATCCCATTCTTGGTAATTTTTGATTTTATTGACTTTATCCTTGTCAATCCCAATAACCAAAATGTTTCCGTCTTGTCCGAATTTAGACTTAAAATAATCATAATCAATGCTTGCCGAATCACTGTCGGGTAAGAGTCTCGCGAAGTTATATGCGATTTCAACTTTACTGGCATAAAATCCCATAAATAAAGTTAATCCTGTGATTACAATTAAAATTTGTAATCTATACTTTAAAATAAATTTTGCGAAAAGTTTCGACATATTGGTTTTAAATCTAATCTGTGAATATATAAAAAAAAGTTTATGATACTACTATAAATGCACACTTTTTCAAAACTTCGTGAATTATTTTTTCTGTTAAAAATGGCTAAAAATTTATATAAGCTCTAATAATAGTTATATTTGCCAACTATTGTAAAATAAAACAATTTAATATGAATATTGATAATTATGACAAACATTCAGTTGGAGTAAAAACGCTTATTCTGTCTAAATTGTATTATAGTGTTTTAAGTAAAAGTTTAGAAAGTTTAGATGTTGAGAGGTATTTTTCTGTTCTAAATTTTTTGCATGATAATAATGGATGTAATCAACAGTTTATTTGCAATAATCTCGCAATTGATAAAACGGCTATGGTGAAAGTTATTGATTATTTAATTAAGGCTGATTTCGTTGATAGAAAACTTAATCCAAATGATAGAAGAGAATATTTTATTGTATTAACAAAAAAGGGATTAAAACAGACAGCAGAAATCGTTAAAGCGTTTAACTGGATTGATGAAAAAATATTTTTAAATA
>CAIYSA010000052.1 GCA_903928655.1 uncultured Bacteroidota bacterium | reverse complement strand
GGCTATATAATTACATAGGCTAATCCAATAGTTTACCTTAATTCGGGGATCGGTTACCATTTTGAACCTAATCACGCCATTTTCATAGCCTAAGTACGTGGGAAGATACCCATCGCACATTGCCCATTGTTTTGCGTAATTACCAATAAAGTACTTGTTAATGGCATCTGGGTCCAGGGTTTCAGGCTGAGGGCCGCCAGTTTTCATAAAAAAACGAATACTGATAGTTTTCTTGTCCATGGTATGTGGTTTTTACGGTTAAAAATCACACCAAGAAAAATTTGAAAGGGAATTACGTTTTATTTTGACTGTAATTGTCCTCATCTAATTCCAGCACCGTGGAGGGTAACTCTCTCGGTTGCTAGCCATTTAGGCTTCTTGATGATGGGACAAAGATAACGGAAAAAATAATTAGAAGTATGCTAAAAAAGTTCAATATCTATTTATTATATCTAATTTCTTCTTCTGCAGCAATATTACATTGAAATTCTTCTTCCATGTTTTTATATTTTGCTGGTTTAAAAAACACTTTGACAATATTTCTTATTTCTTGACCTGGATTCATATTTCCAAAATCAAACGGAATTACATCCAAAAGTAAATCTTGACCATATCTCATTTGGAATAACTTTTCTTGAAAATTGGGATTCATTGGATAAATCAAGCCAAGCCTAGGCGGCGATTTGTCAGCATTTTCATCTTGATAACGTTTACCATAAGCATGCATTTGGTATATATCAGCTTCTTTGATATCATATTTTTTAGATTCAGTATTTAATATTTTCCATTTAGTATCTATTATTACTTCATTATTGTTGATTACTATATCGGGCTTTAAAGCAAACTTTTTAATTGAGTAATTTAAATCATCACCATCTTTATTCTGACTAATTAAGCAATATCTTTTATCTTGAGCATCGATTGTAAAACCATGACAATATTTTTTCAAAAGAGCTGAAATATAGCTTTCAAATAATTTTTCCATTGGGAAAAGAATTGCTTGATTAATTGAATTCCCATGAAAGTTTGTAAAGGATTTATTTTTTAAAAAAATTTCGCTCCAGGTTAATAGGTTACCATAATTTATTAGAGCCTTTATTCTTGTTTTGCAATAAGCTATATCAGAATTAATATTATTACAATAACTTACAGAATCAAAATGTTGTAAAGACTTTATGATTTTCTTTTTATTTTGACTTAAAGAAGTTATTGAAAATAATCTAGTCAATGTTGATTTAATAAGTTTATTTGGCGGTATATTAGTATTGAACTCGTCAAATAAACAGTAGAATTTAGCTTTATTAATTAAATTATTTTTTATATGTTCTTTAAGCAATAGCTTGCCCTTTAAGTAAGAAGTATTCTCTTCAATACTAACATAATCGCCTCTTAATTCTTTACTAGTTAGCTTTATTAATTCATCTAAAAAAGAAGCAATGAATACTTCTAAAATTGGAAAGTTTTTTTGTTCCTTTAAATGAGCGACATTTAAATTTATAAAAGGAGATTTTTTTAATGTTTTTAACATTGTTAGTAGTAATTTTTTCGAATCATCTTTATTAGCTTCTTCTCCATTTTTTCCAATAAATGTTTTTGGTAGAATTTCTATAACAACACCTTGTTTTGTTTCAATTACTCCAACATAGCTCTTAACTTTTATAAACCTCTTACCTTTTTTTTGATAAATTGAAAATGCTTTATCAAAATCTTCTTGATTTTGATTTTCTTCAATAAAATTTATTAACGATTTAAAAGATGCTGAATCAATTTCTAATT
>CAIYSA010000051.1 GCA_903928655.1 uncultured Bacteroidota bacterium | reverse complement strand
TCATTTATTATATATTACAAAATTAAAAATTTTAATTTATTAATGTGCTCTTTCTCTTCACTAATAATTAAATAAACACCAGGAGTTAAGTTTTCGGAATTTAAAAGATAAGTATTGGATTGAATTTTTTCAAGTAATATTGTTTGTCCTGATGAATTTAGAATTCTGATTGTTTTTAACTCATTTGACTCAAACAGTATGTTCGCTTTTTTTTCTACTGGATTTGGGAATAACTTTAAACTTCCATCATTATCTAAAAGACTAATGTTTGTTGTAACTAAATCACAAGTCATTGCCTTAAAGCCATCCAATTTTCCAAAGCCCCAACGAAAATTGGGAATAGGTAAGTTTACAAATACGTCTACATAAGCACAATTTATAATAGCTTGTTTAATTTGTTGGTTTGTTGCTGTTGGATTCTTTTGTAAATATAAAGCGGCTAGTCCAGCAACAACGGGGCTTGATGCAGACGTGCCTCCTGCGGTAATATGATAACCACCTTGCGCAATAACGTAAGGGGCGGCAGATATCAAACTAGGTATTAAACCCATAGCCGCACTTGCAAGCAAAGTTGCTCCAGTGGCTGCAATATCAGGCTTTATTTTATTATTTCTAGTTGGCCCTACACTACTACTTGCCGCTATTTCGCCAGGCGTTTCTGTGGTTGTTTGTACATTTCCATTTATATCGATATAATGATTTCTGTTTACATAATTTGCAACGGTAATAACCTCATCGCTACATTGAAAACTGCTTACTATTGATTGTGTGGTATCAGCTATTTTATATTTATTTATTTTCGGGTAAATGCCAATGCTTGGGAGTCCAGTTGTTACATAATCAAAATTCCACGAATCAATTCTTCCAATACCGTTATGTTCAATTCTCCATAAGTAATTTAAACTATCAGGCTTAATTGAAATATTTAATTCATAAACCCCAAATGTATTTATACTTGATACACATTCTACAATTCCAATCCTGTTTACCCCATTAAAGATAGTGTCTCTTTTTAATGTGCCTAAAGAATAGTTGTATGATTTAAATCCAATATTCCCAAGATTAGTTAAACCTAAATTATTTACTCCAATTGTATATTTTACATTTTTTATTTGGAGCGTATCCGCGTATTCACTAAGGTTTATAGCAGATGAGGTAGATTTTATCCAGGTGAAGTTAGTATCAATACTATTTATATTATAACCAACATGAAAAGGAACTGAACCAGCATTTCCGGCTGATGCTATAAGACATTTTCCTGAACCAGTTACCATACCATCTATTATTTTTGCTTCTAAATCTGTTCCATCATGGCTCCCGTAATATTCCCCAACGCTTGCATTTATTACGAAAGGTTTATTTAAAACGGTTGCCTTTGCAACAATATACTGAACAGCATCGGCAATAGTAAAACCAACTCTAGTAAAATCTAATGCAACCACAATGAGATCCGCTTTTGGCGAAACTCCAGCATATTTATGAATCGCCAAACCATTTCCGGCTGCAATGCCCGAACTAGCTGTTCCATGTCCAAAATGTGGTGTATCATCATGTGTGCACAACCCAAGATCTATTTCTGTGTTTGTCCATTCTTGCCCATATCCAAATGCTGTTGGTGTATTCGCAGCAATTGGTTTTGTCATATCCCATAAATATTTTATTCTTGAATTTCCACTAATATCACGGAAATCAGGGTGACTAAAGTCTGTTCCCGAATCAATGATCCCAATAATTATATTTGTACCATCGTAAGCTTGTGTTAATGGTGATAACCCTGATTTTACAGCATTTATTCGATTTCTAACATCACTAGTGTCATCCATTAGCGTTAAATGGTGTTCGGTATATTCTATTCTTAAAACATTTTTTTGTTCGCTTAATTTTTTTATGTTTTCAAGTGATGTCGATACAGCATAAATATTGCTTATTTTATAATGTATTTGGTAATCTGTTATTCCAACAAATAAAATTTCAGTATTAGGTTTTACTAAAACTAAAATGTTTATTGGTTTTGAAGACGAATGAGACGATTGAAGTCGAATTAATTCTGTATTTAATTTAGTTTGCGCCTCTGAAATATAGAATTGGAAAAGAAAAAAGACAAAAAATGTAAAAAGGGTTTTCATTAAAAAATAATTAAAGCATTAAGTTATTAAAAATTCAGATATTTACCTAATGCGAAAAAGCGAATATCTTATTTTATCATTTCTTATTGTTATCTTAAAATTACAATCTCAGGATTCTGTTATGTATTCAAGAGATTTTCGATTGTATGAAGGCATTTATAATAGCTATAAAGAATTCAGATACAATTGGCCAATTGATAAAGATAAAATCGTGACTAATCTACCTAAAGATCAATTAGATTTTTTTAGCAAATTAACAGAGTCTGACATTATTGAATACAAAGAACGGGATGGTTCATTAGAAAAAATTAAGACTGAAAAAATTTGGGGCTATTGCCAAAACAATGTTATTTTTATTAATCAGGATAAAAATTTTTTTCGAATTCCTGTTTTTGGAGCAATCAGTAATTTTATTGGAACGGTTGAGGTAGTTAGTTATTCGCGAGGCTACGATCCTTTTATGAATACACCTATAAATAGTACTGCCAATAAAACTCGGGAGATTAGACAATATTTATTTGATTTTTATTCTGGTGAGATAGTTGAATATAGCATTGATAAAATGGAAGAATATTTAAAGAGGGATGTGGTTTTATATAAAGAGTTTATGGTATTAAGTAAGAAAAAGAAAAAAGAATTTGCGTTTAAATACATGCGCTTATACAACGAAAAACATCCCGTTTATTTTCCAAAAGGATAAATTTAATCTGAGGTTTTTATTTACTTTTATTATTTCTTTCGCATTAATTAAATTAACTTAGCAAACTTTAAAAACAAAAATTATGTCAGAAATAGGAAGACAAATTATTTACAGTATGGTGAATGTATCAAAAATACATCCACCACAAAAACAAGTATTAAAAGATATTTATATTTCATTTTACTACGGCGCTAAAATTGGTGTTTTAGGTTTAAATGGTTCTGGTAAGTCATCATTATTAAAAATAATGGCAGGTTTAGATAAAGATTATTTAGGTGAAATACATCAGTCTCCAGGCTATACAATTGGATTATTAGAGCAAGAGCCAAAGTTAGATGAGAACAAAACAGTTATTGAAGTTGTGCGTGAAGGCGCTCAAAAACACGTGGATATTTTAAATGAATTTGAGGAAGTAAACAATAAGTTTATGGACGAGGAAATTTTAAATGACCCTGATAAAATGGACAAGTTAATTAATCGTCAAGCCCAACTGCAAGACTTAATTGATCAACATGATTTATGGAATTTAGACATGCGATTAGAACGTGCAATGGATGCGTTACGATGTGCTGAAAGTGATACTTTAATTAAAGTATTATCAGGTGGAGAAAGACGCCGCGTTGCTTTATGTCGTTTGTTATTACAGGAACCAGATATTTTATTACTAGATGAGCCTACAAATCACTTGGACGCCGAAAGTGTTGATTGGTTAGAGGTTCATTTACAAAACTATAAAGGAACAGTAATTGCCGTAACGCATGATAGATATTTCTTAGATAATGTTGCTGGTTGGATTTTAGAATTAGATCGAGGAGAAGGTATTCCTTGGAAAGGGAATTACTCATCTTGGTTAGAACAAAAAGGGAATCGTTTAAAACAAGAAGAAAAAACAGAAAGTAAACGTCAAAAAACATTGGCCCGTGAGTTAGACTGGGTTCGTCAAGGAGTAAAAGGTAGGGGCGTGAAACAAAAAGCGCGTTTAGGCAATTACGATAAAATGATGAATGAAGATATCAAGGATAAGGAAGAACGTTTGGAAATATTTATTCCTAACGGTCCGCGCCTTGGTAATGAAGTAATTGAAGCAATTGATGTTTCTAAAGGATTTGGAGATAGATTATTGTATGAACATTTAAATTTTAAATTACCTCCGGCAGGAATTGTTGGTATTATTGGTCCAAATGGTGCTGGTAAAACAACTTTGTTTAGAATGATTATGGGTGAAGAAACTCCAAACAGTGGAGAATTTAAAGTTGGACCAACTGTAAAAATTTCTTATGTCGATCAAAATCACAAAGAGCTTGAGCCTAATAAAACAGTTTATGATGTGTTAAGCGGTGGTTTAGAAAACATTATTCTTGGAGGAAAAGCAATGAATTCTAGAGCTTATATTTCTCGTTTTAATTTTGCGGGAAGCGACCAAGGAAAAAAAGTGAGCGTGCTTTCTGGTGGAGAGCGTAATCGTTTGCATTTAGCAATGGCATTAAAAAATGAAGGAAACGTATTGTTACTCGATGAGCCAACAAATGACTTAGATGTAAATACATTGCGTGCATTAGAGGAAGGGTTAGAAAACTTTGCGGGATGTGCTGTTATTATTAGTCACGATAGATGGTTTTTAGATCGTGTTTGTACTCATATTTTAGCTTTTGAAGGTGATAGCTCTGTTTATTGGTTTGAAGGCGGGTACAGCGAATACGAAGAAAATCGCAAAAAACGTTTAGGAAATGTTGAGCCAAAACGCCCTCGTTACAAAAAACTAGTTGTATAATTTTAATTATTGAAAAATAAAAAACCCTTTGCGTTATTGCAAAGGGTTTTTTTATGAATTTTATTTTTATGCTTTTGTCGTTTTAAATTCTTTTTTAAAATGTTTACACATTAATTTAGCAACATCTCTACCTTGGTTAATAGCAACTGGTATTCCACCTCCCGGCCTTCCCCAATGACTTGCATAAAAAAATTGTTTTAGTTTTGGAAGTGTAAATTTAACTGGTGACGATGCAATAATATTTTCGCCTGGCAACCAACCTTGCGCACTTCCTTGCCAATTATTTGTATAGCGTAAAACAGTTGCAGGTGTTGCAAAATCTGTTACTTCAATATCATCTTTTATGCCTTGAAATTTAATTTCTAATAAATCTATTAAGGCATTAATAAATTTTGTTTTTTCTTCACGGTATTTCACACGTTCATTTTTACGCAAATTAATCCAATAGTTTCCATTGGTTGTGTAAAAACTGCAAGCCATCACTGTTTTTCCTTCTGGAGCAAGTGTTGGGTCATAATTGTAAAAATGGACTTCTAATCTATCCCAACTTGTTCCACAAGGAGATTGTAATTTAATTTCTGTTGGAAAACGATGAAAATGTGGATATTCTTTATACGATTTTTTTAAACCAAAAGAGGCTAATAAAATGGAATAATATACATCAATTACTTTTCCTTCTTTAAGTTTAATGATTTTTTCATCTACGTATTTTCCGTCTAAATATTCAAACACCGTTTTATACCAATCCGCTGTAGACAAAACAGCATCACATTTATGGACAACATCATTTCGAACCATTAAACCATTTGCTATATTATTCTCTGTTAATATTTTTTTTACAGGAGTATTATAATGTATTGTTCCTCCTAAGGACTTATATTTATCTGCGATTTTTTGTGCCCAGGCTAACGATCCACCAATTGGATATCCAGCACTTTTTTTATCAAATACTGCTTGAGGAAAATTAAAAACTAACATTTTTACTTCTTGTCCATCATATAATAATTCGAAGGCTTCACGCAAAAAGGGATTTTTAAATTTTTTAGCAAGATCGAAATTGCTAACTTTTCTTTGCTTATTAAGAATAAATAAAAACTTTAAATAGCGTGTCATTTTTATTCCCCTAATGATAGACGGAATTATTGGAAGCTTATCCATTACTGGAGGTAGTTCATAATTTTGAAGAACCCTAATGTCATTAATAAAGTCAGTTGTTGTTTTTTCGTCTTCTGGCGATAAATCGATCATGTATTTTTTTAATTGATCTAAATTTGTATAAACATTAAAAATCTTACTACCGTATTTATCAATATTATTTTTTACTTCAACATGAATACGTACCTCGTGATGATGAAATTCAATAGTTTCTAAATTTAGCAATTCTGACCACATGTGGTAAAATCCGCTTCCTTTATCTGAGCCTAAAATCCAATGAGCACAACCATCAATTGTATATTCTCCTTTTTCCCAACTAGTGCAAAGTCCGCCAGGAATAGAATGTTTTTCAAATATATGTGTTTCGAAACCATTCATTTGTAAATAACTTCCGGCACATAAGCCAGAAATACCTGCTCCAATAATATTTATTTTTGGTTTTTCAATCACCTTCAAATTTAACAAATAATTTATAGTTTATACAGCATAAAAAAAGCATTTAGAATATATTCTAAATGCTTTTTTTGATTGAAATTAATTTTATCTGGCAATAACTTTTACGTATTGGTATTTGCCGTATTTTTTAACATTTTTATAATCTGCCTCATACATTGGACCACGAACTTCATACATAAGTTTAAAATTAATTTTGCTTGCATCACCACCTTTTGCAGTTACTGTTTCTCTAATTTTAGCTTCCATTTTTTCAGCACGTGACTTAGCTAATAATTTATTACTAGAGTATTTACGTGTAGGAACTTGAGATGCACTCGATAAAATTTTTACGTTTGGATTGCATTCTTTTGTTTTCGCAACTATTCCATCAATTAAATTTATCCATTCTTTTTCTTCTTTAGTTTCATTTCTGTCGTATGAAAAATACCTTTTAAAGTTAACGGAAATACCACAAGCATAGTCTTTTTCTTCATGAGTAGTGTTGTTACTAATAATAGGGCTTGAATCAATTACCAATGTTTTTTCATAAATCTTTTTCAATTTAATTTTAAATGTATTGAAAGTTTCTTTTTTTGAAACGTTGCCATTACTTTCGCCAATTACTTCATATTTAACATTCTTATTTAATTTTAAATTTTTTATGCGACCTTTTTCATCCGTAATGCCTTCATAATTACTCCCATCACTACCAACAAGTTTAATCTTTGTGTTTGCTATTGGCTTTCGCTTAGCATTTAAGACAA
Organism: uncultured Bacteroidota bacterium; assembly: GCA_903928655.1. GTDB lineage: Bacteria > Bacteroidota > Bacteroidia > B-17B0 > Aurantibacillaceae > UBA4416. The sequence continues at coordinate 65,575 of CAIYSA010000051.1, read as the reverse complement.
TTATATTTAAAAACAAATCAAATTCTTTAGTAGCTTTTCCTTCTAAATATATAATTTGAGTTATTGATTTACTTCCCTTTATACCAAAAGTATTAAATGTGCTCGGGATCGATTTTTCACCATTTAATTCTGCGACAACTGAATAAAGTTTATCAAAAACTAGAGGAGTTGATTCTTTTTTTCCATTTCCATCTACCTTAAAAATAATATCAGAGCCACCTTTTTCTGTTAATGTAATATTTGCATTTGGTATAGGTTTTTTGTCTATAGGATTATTTAATACTAATATTGTAAAAACCACTAATTTGTCTTTAACCTTAACCTTACCTAATAATGAAATTGGTTCAAGGTTGATTTCTTTTTTAATTTCTTGGTAGGCTACCTCATTTGACACATATAATTCTTCATTGTAAAACTCTTCTCCTTTACTTTGGTATGAAAATACATAATTTCTGTTTGGGGGTAAAATTGTACTAAATTTTCCATTTTCATTTGGACGATAGTTACCAATAACCTCTCCCGTTTCTTTATCCGTAACAACAACCATTATGTCTTCAGGCAGTTCTTCATCATTTGCAGGGATTATTGACCCTTTAAATAAAGCTAAAGGCTTTTCTTTTGCATCTGTAATAAACATAGTGTAAATGTCTTTTTCTCCAAATCCGCCAGCTTTATCAGATGAAAAATATCCTCGCTTGCCATCAGGCGACGTTACAAAAAACACATCATCATCAGTTGTGTTGATTGGATAACCCATATTTTCTGGTTGCGAAAACTTTCTCTCCTCATCAACTGTAGAAAATAAAATATCAAACCCACCAATTGTTTTATGTCCTTTTGATGCAAAAATTAAAGTAATTCCATCAGGATGTATAAATGGACCATCCTCATCGTATTTTGTATTAATTGTTGGGCCTAAGTTTGAAGCTTTGCTCCATTTTCCATTTGGCAATTTCACGCAACGGTAAATATCACGTCCTCCAAATCCACCTGGCCTGTTAGAAACAAAATATAAAGTATTGTTATCTGCAGTTAAACACCCATGTGATTCAAAGTATTTTGTGTTGATGTCTGAACCAAATTGTTGTAACGAACTCCAATCCTTTCCATCCCAAGCGCTGAAATAAATATCTCCACCATTGCCAGAACCAAGATCTTGATAAACAATCAATGTTTGTCCATCAGGCGTTAAATTTATTGATGCCTCATTACCATCTGTATTAATATATTTGCTAATTGGCTTTGGAGAAGACCATTTACCGTTTTCGTCTTTATAAGCAATAACAATATCTTCATAGTATTGACCATCAAAAGCTTTTTCTCCACCGGTTGAAGTGTTTCGACGAGTTGTGTAAATTATTGTTCTTTCATCAGCACTTAAAACGGGACTAAAATCTGGATATTCACTATTAATACTGTCCCCTAAATTTTGAATGGTAACATTTATTGGTGTAGATACTATTTCTTTTGCGAATGCATTTTGCGCTCTATAATATTCAATTTCTTCTTTTTGTTTTTTGTCTTTTACATAATAAGTTTCAAATAATTCATATTGTGCATTAGCTTCGTCAAATTTATAATTATTGTGCAGCGCTCTAGCAAAATAAAATAAGGCTATTGGTGGCGATTCTTTTTCTGAAGGATCGTCGCTACGATAGTTTTTTGATATCCCAATTATTGCTTTAGCTAAATATTTTTCTGCCGTTGCTTTTTTATTAGAGGAATTTAATAAACAGTAACCAACATTAAAATTTATGTTTGCGGAACTAGAATCAATTTTATATGCTTCTATAAAATTTTTAAGTGCTTGATCGAAATTTTCCTCTTGCATTAGAAAACTTCCCTCTCTAAAATAGTCGTTGTAAGTTCCGGTTTTGAGTTGAGCTTTTGAAACAAAAGAAAAGATTAAAATCGAAACGAAAAGTATATTATGTTTTTTCATGTGTTAGTTGTTTTAATTCTTTGAATCTGTTAACAAAAATAGCATATTTTAGATAAAAACCATAATAATGTCGATAAATTGCCCTTTTTATTAGGGCTTAAATAAGTTAATTAGGGAAATTTAGGATATTCTTGTTATATCCCAATTTTCCATATAATCTGCTACTTTACGTAAGAAACTTCCGCCTAATGATCCGTCTACAACTCTGTGGTCATAAGATAACGATAAGAACATAAAATGTCTAATTGCAATAACATCACCTTGTGGAGTTTCAATAACTGCAGGTTTCTTTTTAATAGAGCCAACGGCTAAAATAGCAACTTGAGGCTGCAAAATAATTGGCGTTCCCATTATGTTTCCAAATCCACCTACGTTTGTTAATGTAAATGTTCCTCCTTGAATTTCGTCGGGGGTTAATTTGTTGGCACGTGCGCGTGTTGCCAAATCATTTACACTTTTTGTAATTCCTACTAAGTTTTTTTGATCCGCATTTTTAATAACTGGAACAATTAAGTTTCCTGAAGGTAAAGCTGCAGCCATACCAACATTAATATTTTTGCGCTTAATTATTTTTGTTCCAGTTTGGTCAACAGAAACGTTTATCATTGGAAAATCTTTTATGGCTTTTGCTACGCACTCAATAAATAGAGGTGTAAACGTAATTTTTTCTCCTTCTCTTTTCTCAAAGTCTTTTTTAACTCTGTCTCTCCATTGAACTAAATTAGTAACATCAGCCTCTACAAAAGAAGTAACGTGTGGCGAAACGTGCTTACTCATTACCATATTATCGGCAATGATTTTACGCATACGATCCATTTCAATAATTTCGTCGCCAGCACCTACAGACACTGCAGGACGTTGAACTAAAACTGTATTATCTGGAACGCCAATAGATGATTTTGTTGTATTTGCAACCTTAACTTCATCAGCTACAGGAGTGGCTACATTTTTATTTCTATTAGGTAAATAAGCTAAAATATCGGCTTTAGTAACTCGGCCTTCTTGCCCAGTTCCTTTAATAGAATCTAATTCCGATAAAGAAATCCCCTCTTCTTTAGCTATACTTTTTACTAAAGGAGAATAAAATTTATCAGAGCTAGAAAAATCAACAACTTCATTTGAAACTACTGCTAAAGGCGCAGAAGTAGTTGGCTCGTTTGATTGTTGTATTGGAGCAGCAGTTTTTGGGGTTTCTGCAACTGAGGCATTTGCATCAGAAGAGATAATTGCAATAACAGAGCCTACCTGAACAACATCATTTTCGTTAAATAATTTTTTTATTAGGGTGCCCTCAAAAGGTGACGGAATTTCAGAATCTACTTTATCAGTAGCAATTTCTAAAACTGTTTCATCAATTTTAATTGAATCACCTTCGTTTTTTGTCCATTTAATAATAGTTGCTTCTGCAACACTTTCGCCCATTTTGGGCATTGTTAATTCGAATTGAGCCATTGTGGTTAAATAATGTAGATTACAAAATTAACGGAATATCGCCACTACACAAATTTAATTGTATTTAATGACATAGTTTTTGTAAAAACGACAGTTAAACTCGTTAATATAAAACAATTTATTAACTCGCCATAATTTCAATAAAACCAATTGTTTTTGATTTATTGATTGTTAAAGACTTTGAGTAATTAAGGATATTCTGAATGAGAGAGTCTGAAGGCTCATTATCGTCAACAGTTTTAGTATGCTGTTGCTTGTTTGTATTAGATTTTAATGTAGAAGAAACAAGAGTAGAGTTTTGTTGCATAGATTAATTTAGAGGGTTAATATAACTTAGAACGTGATAAGGCTTTTTTTATTGTGTGATATATTTATAGCAATCTTTAGCAAAGGGCTTATTGTAAAAAAAATTTTTTTTAATAAAATGAATTATGTAATTTTTGCAACTCATTAACAATAAAACAAATTTAAAAAGTAATAAAATATGAAATCAATAAAAGCAATTTTTGTAATCGCATTAATAATATCCAGCAATTTAGTTTTTGGGCAAGAGCCTTCCTTTTATGAACTTACCTTTGGCATAGATTCTACTACAACACCATACAAAGCCAATAATGACAACTTTGTATTTATTAGATCTAAAAGAGGGCCTGAACCAGTAAAAGCAACATCAGCTGGAGACTCCATCAAATCATTTGTGATTCAAAAAATAGTACTTGTTTTTTCTGAGAGTTCAACTTCAGAACTTGAGAACCGCGATGCATATAACCAAGAGCGTTGGGAAAATTTGATGCCAACGTATCCCGAATTTTTTCAGGCAACAACAACTTACAAAAACATTTGCCAATGTAGCCAAGATGCTTCAAGTCCAAGTTACAAAGAAGTACAAGGCTTTTATATTTATTATACGCCAAAAGGAGTTAGCGTGCTAAAAAAAGAAGTGGAAGTGGTTAAAGCAGAAGAGCCTAAACCAATTGAGCCAAAAAAAGAAATTGTAAAAGAAGAACCAAAAAAAGTAGTTGAAGTAGCAAAAGTAGAAACGCCTAAACCTGTTGAGCCCAAAAAGGAAATTGCAAAAGAAGAACCAAAAAAAGAAGAGCCTAAAAAAGCAAAAGAAGTTGAAGCAAAAGTTGAAGAAGTAAAACCAGTAGAACTTGTAAAAAAAGAAGAACCAAAAAAAGAAGTGGAAGCAATTGCACCACCTACTAACGCCAACACAGAAGAAGTGAGCGACTCTAAAAACAAAGCAACGGTACCTCCTGCTAAACCAAGAAAAGCAAAAGACCCAAAAGCTTGCCACACCGCTTGTTATGGAACTGGCGAAAGTGACTTAAATGCTTTTTTTAAAGATAAGGTTGCGCTAACAAAAAAAATGAAGAAAGATGAAGTTGACTTAAAACTACAATTAAACGTAGATGGTACAGTTAAAAAAGTAGTTATAAAAGGTGAAAATGCCGAATTAAATAAATTAGTGGAAGAGGCTGTAAAAGATATGATTTGGAATGCTTCGGTAAAGTCTGGTTTAACAATTAAATCGGAAGTAAAAATGATTTTAAAATTTGATAAAAAATTAAAAGGTTTAAAAGCTGAAGAACTCATGGTTAGCCCTCGCCTAGGACCAAAATGCCTGACTTGTGCTAGTGATGATGAATTATTTATTAAATAATTGAAAAAAATAGTTGATTTTTTGATATCAGTTTGAAAGTAATTTCAAAAGAAAACTTTTTACAACGGCTTGATAAGGCTAAATGATTATATTTATAAAAGTTAATTAGGGCTTAGTTTCAGCCCAGGCGAAACACGTTTGGGAAATTGAATCAGCTTATCTCTATAAATCTTTTAGGAATATCTTAAACAACTTAATTATGAATAGTAAATTGGTTATATATAAATCATGTCTGGTCCTTATTCTGGTATTTAGTATAGCGTCTTGTAAAAAAAAGGTTACTGGTTGCACCGATCCAACAGCAGACACGTTCAAGGCTGAAGCAAATGAAGATGATGGCAGTTGCAGTTTTCATGGTTTTTTAACGCCATGGTATGATAATACTACACGGGATAGTTTACTCGCTAATAATATAGCTTGTGTATCAGTTTTTGTTGACAATGAAGTTAATTTTAATTTTATTCCTGCTTTTATATTATGGTCATCTGAACCTAACTGTAGTACATCAACGATTGGCAACTGGGTAATCATGCACGGGACAAAAAACAAATCAATTTCTGTGACGGTCAAAGCATTTGATGGTTCTAATACAGTTATTCGTCAATGGAATGAGACACTGATAATGGAAAGCGGTGTTTGCAAATTATTTAAAATAATTTGGTAAAGGAAACTGTGCACTTAACGAAATTGTCGGCTCGGTGTTTAAATGAATCTTTGTTCTTCGAATTGGAAGCTATAAACCTTTATAAGTAGGCGTCCGATTGAAAAATTAAATTTAAATTTAGCTATCACTCAAAAAGTGGATGAGGTCTTAACGAGCATGATTTAAAAAGGCCTTTATCGCGTATCCAATTTATAGGTTTTGTTATAATTGTTAATTGCAGCCCCTTTTTGTTGAAAAACAGAAATGGCTTTCATCATTTTCTTAATTATATTTGAGTAATGGCATTACTTGAAAAAGAAACAGAGAAATTATTTTATCCTATTGGCGAGGTTGCCGATATGTTTGATGTAAACACATCTCTGATTCGCTTTTGGGAAAAGGAATTTGACATTATTACCCCTTCAAAAAACAAGAAAGGAAATCGTCTTTTTACAAAAAAAGATATTGAAAATTTCAAACTGATTTTTCATTTTGTAAAAGAAAAAGGCTACACACTGCAAGGCGCTAAAGACAAGCTTAAAGGCGGTTTAAAAGAAAGTGATCAAAAAAATGCGGAGGTTATTTCTAAATTAAAGAACATTAAACAAGAGCTTCTTAATTTAAAAAACGCGCTTTAATCTAAAATCAATTTTTTTTGTGTTGTTGTCACCCTGAACTCGATTCATGGTCTTGGCAACATTAGAGTTATAGAACAGAGATGCTGAATCAAGTTCAGCATAACTAAATGTTCAATAGCAATTATTAACTATTGCAAAAATCGGAATATTGTAATCTGTCAGTTCGAAGTCGAGAACCTAAAAAACATCTCGACTCCGCTCGATGTGACAAAAAATTTAATAAGACTATTCTCAACACTCTATTGGTATAACTCAAAATTCTGAGTAAATTTATGCTTATGAATTTAGACAGAAAACAAGCACCTGCTTTTAAAACAATTGATAAAATTGATATTACAAAAGCTAAACAGGATGTATTAGATAATGGGATTAAAGTTTACACGCTTAATAGTGGCTCGCAAGAACTTACTAAAATTGAGTTAGTTTTTAAAGCTGGGATGTATTATCAAAAAGAGCCATTAGTTGCATCTGCAGCAAACAATCTTTTAGAAACGGGAACAAAAAAATACACGGCTAATCAAATTTCGGATAACATCGATTTTTTTGGTTCTTTTTTTGAGTGTGCTGTCGATCAGGATTATGCAACCCTGGCTTTATTCAGCTTAAACAAATACGTTGAAAAAAGCTTACACTATGTTGAGGAAATTATAAAATACCCAACATTTCCTAAAGATGAATTTGATATTTATGTTTCTAATAAAAAACAAAAACACTTAGTTAATTCTGAAAAAGTAAATGTATTAGCACGCAGGCGTTATACCGAATTAATGTTTGGCGAAAAACACCCGTATGGCCTTTCTGTTAAAACCGAAGATTTTGATAAAATAAACTTAGAGTCTGTTATTCAGTTTTATAAAGAACATTATCATTCGGGAAACTGTACTATTTTTGCTTCTGGTAAATTAGATGATACTTTAATTGAAACATTAAATAATTATTTTGGAAAAAAAACATGGGGAACCGTTTGCGAATTAAACAAGCCCGTTGTTGAATTACAGACCACTACTATTCAAAAACATTTTATTGAAAAACCAGACGCTATTCAATCGGCCATTAGAGTTGGGCGAATGCTTTTTAACAAAACACACCCTGATTATTTTAAATTTCAAGTATTAAATACCATTTTAGGAGGATATTTTGGTTCTCGTTTAATGGCAAATATTCGTGAAGATAAAGGTTACACTTATGGGATTGGCTCTGGATTATCTTCGTTAGTTAATGCCGGTTATTTTTTCATTTCTACAGAAGTTGGAGCTGATGTAACCAACCAAACACTGACTGAAATTTATAAAGAAATAAATATTTTACGTACAAAGCTTGTTGGTAAAGAAGAATTAGAAACCGTTAGAAATTATGTATTAGGCCAGTTTTTAAGAAGTGTGGATGGGCCGTATGCTTTAGCTGATAAGTTTAAAGCAATTTGGGAATTTGATTTAGACTATACCTATTTTGAAAAATACTTTGATGCAGTTAAAACAATTACGCCTCAAGATATTAAGGATTTAGCAAATAAATATTTTCAAGAAAAGGATCTAATTGAATTAGTTGTAGGAAAGAAATAGTTTCAGCAAACAGAATGGCAAAAGTTTTTATTATAGGTCCGGCTTATCCTTTACGTGGTGGCTTAGCTAGTTTCGACGAATTATTTTGCGAAGCTTTGAATAAACAAGGGCACCAATGCGAAATTATTTCCTATAGTTTGCAATATCCTAATTTCTTGTTTCCTGGCAGCACGCAATATCATGTTAATGGTACTGCTCCAAAAAATATAACGATTCATACCTTGATCAATTCTGTTAATCCATTATCGTGGTTTAAAACGGCATCATTTATTAAAAAGCAAAAGCCTGATTTTATTATTTTCAGATTTTGGATTCCTTTCATGGGTCCAGCACTGGGAACTATTGCACGTTTAGTAAAAAAACAAAACATAAAAGTGTTAGCAATAACAGATAATGTGATTCCTCACGAAAAACGCATTGGAGATAAACAGTTGGCTTCTTATTTTATAAAAGGTTGCGATGGCTTTGTTACGATGAGTAAAGCCGTGATGAGCGATTTAGAAAAGTTTACAAATAAAACGCATAAAAAATATTTATTGCATCCACTTTATACAGCCTTTGGTGAAAAAGTTCCAAGACAAGAAGCGCGATTAAAATTAAATTTGAAACCAGAAGATCAGGTGATTTTGTTTTTTGGATTAATACGAAAATACAAAGGCTTGGATTTATTAATTGAAGCGTTTTCACTTTTAAAAACCAATCCAAATAATAAATTGCTGATAGCTGGTGAGTTTTATGAAGACAAACAGCCGTACTTAGATTTAATTTCAAAATACCATATTGAAGAACAAGTCATTTTATTGGATCGATTTATTCCAAATGATGATGTTAAATTATATTTTTCGGCGGCTAATATTGTAGCTTTGCCATATCGTTCGGCTACGCAAAGTGGTGTTACGCAGGTCTCTTTTCATTTTGAAGTGCCAACATTGGTTACTAACGTTGGCGGTTTAGGCGAAATTATTCCAGACAATGTGGCGGGTTATGTGGTTGAACCAAATCCTCAGGCCATTGCAAAAAGTTTGGATGATTATTTTGAAAACAAAAAAGAACAACAATTTACAGAAGGAATGAAGCATGAAAAGCAAAAATACGAATGGTCTATTTTTGTAAATGAAGTTGTAGATTTGTATAACGGATTAAAATAAACGAAAATGAAATTAGATATATTAGCAATTGGCGCGCATCCTGATGATGTAGAATTATCATGTGCTGGCACAATTTTAAAGCACATAGAATTAGGTAAAACTGTTGGAATTTTAGACCTAACGCTTGGCGAACTTGGAACACGTGGAAACCCAACTTTAAGAACACAAGAGGCAATGCATTCGGCAAAGATTTTAGGAGTTTCAGTACGCGAACAATTAAATATGGCAGATGGTTTTTTTGAAAACAATGAAGCGAGTCTGCGTCAAGTTATCGAAGTGATTAGAAAATACCAACCTGAAATTATTTTGTGTAATGCAATAAGCGATAGGCATCCTGACCATGGCAGAGCTGCTAAATTAACTTCAGAGGCTTGTTTTTACAGTGGCTTAGCAAAGATTGAAACCTTTGATAATAAAGTGTTGCAAAAACCATGGCGACCAAAATCGGTTTATCATTATATACAAGACAACTTTATTGAACCAGATTTTGTAATTGACATTACAAAATATAATGATAAAAAGATGGAATCTATAATGGCTTATTCTTCACAGTTTTTTGATCCAAACTCAAAAGAACCACAAACACCAATATCGAGTAAGGGCTTTATAGAATACGTCAATTCAAAATCTCGTTTATTTGGAAGGGCTATTAATACTGATTTTGCTGAAGGATTCACGGTAAACCGTTATATGGGAGTAAATAATTTATTTGATTTAGTTTAGAAAAATTGCATTAAATTATTGACTTGCTCATTTCTATTTTTTGTAAAATAGCTTGTGTTACAACTTGAATTTCAATTTTCTTTAATTCTTCTGGAGTTTCAGTTTCTTCGGTTGCTTCAAATATTTTTATACCTTGTAAAAACAATTGTTCACATTCAGTTTGTGTTGTTGCATGTTTTATAGCTATTTCAGCTATCCATTTATAGGTTGCGGGAATTCCTTTTAAATTAAATTTAGGTTTTATTTTAACTTGTTTCTTTTTTTCTGTTCTCATTTTTTAATTTTTATATGTAAAATATTATTTATCCAATTTTGCTCCACGAACTTTTACTTTTGGCTTGCATGGCTAATTGTCGCACTAATAATTGATTTTCGGGCAGTGATAACTGTTCATCTTCATTTAAAATAGTTTGGGCTGTAGAGCGAGCTAATTGTAATAGTTGTCCATCATGCACTAAATCTGCAATTTTAAAATCGAGCACACCACTTTGTTGTGTACCATCTAAATCTCCCGGCCCACGCAATCTTAAATCTACTTCACTAATTTCAAATCCATCATTTGATCTTACCATGGTTTCCATGCGGAGTTTGCTATCAGCACCTAATTTGTAAGATGTCATTAACACACAATACGATTGGTCGGCTCCTCTACCAACTCGTCCACGCAATTGATGGAGTTGTGCTAAACCAAATCGTTCGGCACTTTCAATAACCATCACACTTGCATTCGGAATATTTACACCCACTTCAATCACCGTTGTAGCAACCATGATTTGCGTTTGTTTATTAATAAACCGCTGCATTTCAAACTCTTTTTCTTGTGGTTTGAGTTTGCCATGCACAATACTAATTTGGTATTGAGGTGGTTTAAAATCATCTACCAAACAATCATAACCATGTTGTAAGTTTTGAAAATCAAGTTTTTCACTTTCTTGTATTAATGGATACACCACATAAACCTGTCGGCCTAGTGCAATTTGTTCTTTCATAAAACCAATTAAACGCAAACGCTGGCTTTCCATATAATGCATTGTTGTAATTGGTTTTCTTCCTGGCGGAAGTTCATCAATAATTGAAGTGTCTAAATCTCCATATAAAGTCATTGCTAATGTCCGCGGAATTGGCGTGGCAGTCATAATTAGAACGTGAGGCGGTTGTACATTTTTTTTATGCATTTTTCCTCGTTGCGCAACACCAAATCTGTGTTGTTCATCAATAACGACTAAGCCCAAATTTTTAAAAACGACCACATCTTCAATTAATGCATGTGTGCCGATTAAAATATGAATGTCACCAGCTTCCAATTGTTGATGTAAAATTCTTCGCGCTTTTGTTTTTGATGATCCGGTTAATATGTCAACTTTAATCCCAAGAGGTTCTACTAGCTCAGAAATTGTTGCAAAATGTTGTTTTGCTAATATTTCTGTAGGCGCCATTAAACATGCCTGAAAACCATTATCAATGGCGAGTAACATACTTAATAATGCAACTAACGTTTTTCCGCTGCCAACATCACCTTGTACTAACCTGCTCATTTGTTTGCCTGAGCCCATGTCAATTCTTATTTCTTTAACTACTCTTTTTTGAGCGTTAGTTAGCTCGAACGGCATGTGGTTTTTATAAAACGAATTAAATACATCACCCACTTTATTAAACACAAAACCTCTAGTTACTTGATGCCTGATGCTATTTGAGCGAAGTAGTTTTAATTGATTATAAAAAAGCTCTTCAAATTTTAGACGAAATTGTGCTTTTTCTAATAATTCTTTTGAGTCTGGAAAATGAATTTGCTTTAAAGCATCATGTTTTGAAATCAAATTAAAATCACTAATAATAGTAGGTGTTAGTGTATCAACACTATTTTGAGTAGTTAGCTGATTACTTAATGCTCGCTGCGCTCTTCTAATACCTTCACTATCTAGATTTCTAAATTTTAATTTTTCAGTACTATGGTAAACAGATTGAAATGCGGATTGCTGAGATAGAATTTCTTCCGAAACAACTTCAATGTCGGGATGTGAAATGTTAAACTTATAATTAAATTGTGTGGCTTTTCCATAAATAATATATTCTGTTTGCAGTTTTAATTTTTCAGACATCCATTTTTGTCCTTGAAACCAAATTAATTCAATAACACCAGTTCTATCTCTAAACTTTACTACTAATCTTTTGTTACGTTTATCCCCAACAGTTTCCATGCTTTCTATAAAGCCTTTCAATTGGTATGAACCACCGTCTTCATTAACCTCTTGTATATTATAAAACTTCGTTCTGTCAACGTATCGAAATGGGTAATGTGTAATTAAATCTTTGTATGTATAGATTTGTAATTCTTTTTGAAAAGATTCAGCACGCATTGGACCAATACCTTTGAGGTATCCGATGGGCGTATCTAAAAAAGAATTAACTGAATTCATATTATACAAAAATACTATTAGATTTTTGTTAATACAATTCCAGTTTTGATAGTTCTATAACTAAAAATCTAGTTTATTTTTGTTAAGTGAGATTTTTATTTATATGTATTTTTTTAGGTTTTACTTTTTTGGTGAAAGCCCAATTTTTAGATACTATCAAATCTCTTACTAGTAAAAAGCCAAGTATTGGAATTCGCTTAGAATCGCGGTATTCATTTCTTCGCAATGGACTTGTAAAAGTTGAAGGAGTGCGACTTGGAGTTGTTTTTCAAAAAAAACTAAAAGTTGGTGTAGGTTATAGTTGGTTAAAGTCTGATGTAAGTGATGATTTAGAAATTACTAATTACCTTGGAAATAAAGAAACGGTTAAAAATTATTTAGAGTTTGGTTACATTGCTTATTATGCCGATTTCTTTTTTTATAAAACCAAACGTTGGCAACTAAGCGTGCCTTTGCAATTAGGAACAGGATTAGCGTGGTTTCAATATTCAGATAATAACATTAAAACAAGGTCAAAAAAACATTTTTTACTTTTATACGAACCAGGGATTTCAGTACAATTTAAATTAACACAATGGTTTGGTTTGGGAACCGATATTGGTTACCGGTTTACAATGAAAAATACGCAACGCATCGGCGACAAATTAAATTCGCCAACTTATGCCTTTAAATTAATGTTGTGGTTTGACCAACTTTTTTATGTTATTGCTCCAAAGCATGTGCTTTCAAAAAAGTTTGGACCAGCTGAGTGGTAAGAGTGTTTATGTGTTAAAACTGAAAATAAATAAATGGTTGCATATCTCCACTCATTAATTGATAAATGCAGAAAATAAAAACAATTGCAACTAAGCTCATAATCGGTAAAGGAAGTTGAGCAAATTTAAGTCGATAATTTACTTTAATGCGTTCTGGAATCCAATGAATTAAATATCCAATGAGTATCACTAAAAACACAACCCAATAACCTCTTATAACGCTAAAAAATAAATTGGCACCAAAGTGATTTGCGAGTCTATCAAATAATAAACTAACTGTTTCTAAACTATCACTTCTAAAAAAAACACGTGTAAAACTTATAAAGCTTAATGTAAATAACACTAAGGTTGCTTTAACAAAAAAATATTTAGAGTTCTTAAAAGGAGAATAGTTTTGCCACAATTTATGAATTACTAAACCTAAACCATTTAAACCACCCCAAATAATAAATAACCATGAACTACCGTGCCAAAAACCGCCTAGTAGCATTGTTACTAATAAATTGATATTTGTATTTATACTCTGTTTTACTTTTGGAATAAAATAAGCTAACAGAACCAATATAATCGCTATAATTAAAAGCACTAATAATAACCAAATTTTCCCTGTAAGTAACACAAGCACAATTGATAAAAAGGCGATACAGATATATGACCCAACACTTCCTTTTTTATTTCCTCCCAATGGAATATATAAATAATCTTTAAGCCAGGTTGAAAGTGAAATGTGCCAACGCTTCCAAAACTCACTAACGTCTTGGGCCTTGTAAGGTGATTTAAAATTTGTTTTCAATCTGTATCCTAATAATAATGCAATGCCTATGGCAATGTCTGTGTAGCCGCTGAAGTCAGCATAAATTTGAAGGGAGTAACCAAAAATTCCAAATATAGTTTCTATTCCCGAATAGTAATTTGGATTATCAAAAATACGGTCAATGTAATTAAGCGCAATATAATCAGCCATTATTTTTTTACCTAAACCATTCAAAATCCAAAAAACGGCGTAGCCAAATTCTTTCCGTTTTAAATTGTAGGGCTCGTAAATTTGATATAAAAATTCATTAGCTTTTACAATTGGTCCGGCTACTAAGTGGGGGAAGAAGCAAACGAAAAAGCCGTAATCAAAAATAGATTTTACAGGAGTTACTCTTCCTCTATACATATCTATTGTGTAAGAGATAGATTGGAAAGTGAAAAACGAAACTCCAACTGGTAATATTAATTTATCTAAAGGATCCTTAGTTCCCAAATAAGTATTACTAAATTGCGTAAAATAATTAAAAAATGAAATGTCTGTTCCTGCTAATTGATTTATACTTTCAGTAAAAAAATAAGCATATTTAAAATAACAAAGAAGGGCTAAGTTTAACAGTAAACTAAAAGTTAAAAACAGTTTTTTTTGTTTATTTGATTTGCTTTTATAAATCAGTCTACCCCAATTATAATCACTGGTTATTGTAAAAAGAAGCAATATTAAAAATACCCCACTTGTTTTATAATAAAAGAAAAAGCTTACAAGTAATAAATAAAAAGTACGTAGTGTGTTTTTCTTATAAACTAATGAATATAGTGCTAAAACAACTGCAAAAAATCCCCAAAAATAAAGTTGTGTAAAAATAATTGGCTCTCCTTTTATATAAAGAAAGTAAGGTTTTAAATATGTTAAAATATCATTTAGCATGTTAATCAGATGAAAGATTTGCGAATCTTTTTTTCTTAATACATTATTTATTTTTCACTTTTGAATTATACATATAGCTCCTGTAAATTGCGTCAAACATTAGATTTGATAAGAGTGTATAACCTCTCCCATTAAAATGAACTTTATCTTTTGCTGCCAAACCAGCTTTGTACCATTTGTAAATAGACTTGTATCCCCCCATTACAGCATACAAATCATAAACGGCGGCATTATGTTTTTCCATTAATTCAAACACGGCTTCTTGAGCCTTAATAGGCCTTTTATTTGGCGTTTTTCTATTCATGTAATTATCAGTAACGGTTGTAAATAAAAAAGTACAGTTTGGAGAAGCAATTTTTATCAAGGAAATTAAGCTGTCGTAATTAGTAGAAAATTGTTCCTTGGAAAAATTAGTATCATGCGTATCATTTACGCCTAACGAAAAAATAACTAAATCAGGTGGAATACCAGAAAGTTCATTTACAAATTCTTGACACCTTAAATAAGATGATGTGCTTGCCCCATTTACGCCTATAGATGCGTAGTAAAATCCTGGATTAGAGTTTTCTATACTAAAACCACGCAACATAAAATCAGGAATAATTGAATCTTTTCTAACTAAATTAAAATTTATAGAATCAATATAGGTTTCAAAAATAAATTCAGTGTAGCTTTTTGCAATGTAATCTTTGCGCACAAAATGTGTTCCTGTTTGGTTTGCAATAGAAAATTCAAAACTTGGATTAAAATTATGATATACACGAAGAGAGTTAAATGTTTGATGGTGATTATTTTGTAATAATTTAAATCCAAAGGAATTAGCACTATCATTTGTAATGCCTGCCATTCCAGCTAATCCAAGGTTATCACACATTTCTTTAGACAATGCATTTCTTTTACGAGTCCATTTACCTGTAGTAAATGATTTAAAGAAATGTGGACTATTTGTATTTACAATCTTAAAAGGAAAAATAAAAGTTCCGCCACCTTTAAAATTTCCAATGTTTTGAAAACCATCCATCAGTACTTCTGTCCAAAATCCAGCTTGTATGTGTGATCCTCCGAAATGAACAACGGTTACTTTTTTTCGTTTACCCTCTCTTAATTCATCAATTTTTTTATAGAAGTTCATAAATTGTGAACTGTCTTTACTTAAATGTAAAACACTAGCAGTGTAATTAATAAACGGATATTGCTGCGCTTTTAATTTAGTGGTTGTTAAAAAAAAGACACAAGAAAAAAGGCTCATGAAAAGAATTGTGAAATTTATTTTAGTTCTATTTTTTATCATTAATTCAAATGTCTTTTCTATTTATTTTTTGTTATATGTGTTATAATCATTTATAAGAGATGAATATAATAGCACTGCAATTTTACGCGCTCCTCCCGAGCTGAAGTGTATATAGTCTTTTGCTCCAATACCTAAATCTACCCAAGCAACCATACTGTTTTTTCCACCCATGCAATTGTACATATCAAAAAATGCACAGTTTGTATCAAAAGCTGTTTTTTTAATTGCATCGCGCAAGTTTTCTAGCTGCGGATGTGTTTCATATTCTGTTCCAACTTTAACACTCATATCAGCCGGGCCAATAACCAATATAGATGCTTGTGGCGCTAGTTTTTTTATTGTTAGAATTTGAGATTTTAAATAGTTGCCAAATTGCACAGTTTGTTCAGGTGTGGTAATATAAGGTAATGTATTTCCTCCAAACTGAAGAATAATTAATTTAGTATTAAGGTGATCATAAAATTGTTTTAACTGACCAAAATTTATTTGATTAAAAAAAGTTCCTGAGCTTCCTCTTAAACCCATATTATCAACCATAACCCCTTTTCCACCTTCAAGCGATAAACCATAAAAATCTGGACTATCTTTTCCTTTAAATTTAAATTCGTGAAGTATTGCCGCTTGATTTAGGTTAAATTCTTTAATGTTAAAATTTCCGCCAACTAATAATGAATCTGAATTATTTAAAGACCCATTTTCATAAAATTCAATATGTGTTTTTGTTTGTGAGCCTCCATAATATAATTTAAGTTTATTATATGCTGCTGCTTTTGGCCCGCCATTCTTACTAGTAACCACTTTAACCCAAGCTGATTTATAATTCGTTGTATCTGCTATTACTTCGTATTTAGAAAATCTAGTAATATGAGCCAAAGCTCCAAAGTTATTATGTTTAACACGCTTATCTTTTCCTGTAAATATGGTATATCTGTCCCACCCAGCACTCCAAGTAAGTTTATTAATGACGCTAGGCGCAACTGGCATAAAAGAAATTAATCCTGGGCCTTCTCCACCAAACTGTGCTTGAAGTT
Source organism: uncultured Bacteroidota bacterium (assembly GCA_903928655.1). GTDB lineage: Bacteria > Bacteroidota > Bacteroidia > B-17B0 > Aurantibacillaceae > UBA4416. The sequence continues at coordinate 48,626 of CAIYSA010000051.1, read as the reverse complement.
TTAATCGTAAATAATCACTTATTCTATCTCCTTCAATTTGCGAATCGCCATAGTGTAAAACCCTAATACTTTTAGGTTCATTAGATAAATTTGAAAGTGAGTTAAAAAAATTTGCCAAAGCGCTTTTTGCACCATCTTTGTATTGTAAACTTGTATTAAGCTTAGCTATCGAATCTATTGAAGTTTCAGCTGTACTATCACTTTTAATGGTAACATCAGTTTTTTCTTCGGCCGCTGCTAATGCTAAAATGCCTGAAATATCTTTTTTGGCAGTTTTTTCAACCAAAAATAATTCTTGAAATGTTGGATATTTCAGACTTAAGGAGTCTGTTAATCGAATCCCATTTACTGGAAAAATTATGCTAATTGCTGCAAGTATTGTACTTGTGGCAACAACAAATCCTAAAGTATGCGTTGGCTTATGCAATTGTTAAAATAAAAACTACAAGATGCAAATTACTTTAAGTAGAAAAGTTGTTTATTGAAATTAGTTTTTCACAATACTCGTGTAGATAACGTTGTTCGCAAATGAATGGATTTTGCCTAAAAAGTTCGCAAATTCTGAGGATTCTTACTTAAAATTCTGTATTTTTACAACCCTTATAAAAATTTTAAATAATTTGTAAAATGAATATTTCTAAAAAAGACATTAACGCATTAAATGCAGAATTGAGCATTACATTATCTCCAATAGATTATGAAGCAAAAGTAGATAACGCTATTAAAAAGGCTCAGAAACAAGCTACATTGCCTGGTTTTAGAGCAGGAAAAGTTCCAGTAAGTTTAATTAAAAAGCAATACGGAAAAGGAATTTTAGTTGAAGAGGTTAATAAAATATTGAATTCAACTTTACAGTCATATATAGTAGAAAATAATATTGATATTTTAGGCAATCCAATGCCAAAAAATGATAATGTTATTGATTTTGAGAAACAAACAGAATGGACTTTTAATTATGAAGTTGGTTTAAGCCCTCAGTTTGATTTAAAATTAGATAATTCACATACGTTCATATATAATACGGTAAAGATAGATGACGAATTAGTTGAGAAATATTTGAAAGATGTAAAGCGAAATTATGGTAAGCCTTCTAATCCAGAAGTTGCAGCAGCAACTGATGTATTATATATTGACATAGTTGAATTAGATGCTGAAAACAATATAGTTGCTGGAGGCATTTTTAAAGCAACAAGTATTGGAATTGATAGATTAAAAAACGAAGAAGTAAAAGCTAAATTAACAGGTGCAACTGTAGATTCTAAATTTATTATTAATGCAAATGATTTATACGATTCTGCAGTTGATAAATCTATGTCATTAGGTATTGATAAAGAACTTGCCGAAGTTTTTAATTCTAATTTGCAATTAACGGTTCGCAATATAGCTCGTATGGAAGATGCTGAACTTAACCAAGAATTGTTTGATAAGTTATATGGCGCAGGTAATGTAAATTCTGAAACTGAATTTAGAGATAAAATAAAGTCCGAATTGGCAGTAATGTTTACCCAAGATACGGATCGAAAATTTGTGGAAGGTGTTGAAAAAACATTAGTTGAAAAACTAAATATTACTTTACCTGATGACTTTTTAAAACGTTGGTTATTGGCAGTAAATGATAAACCTTTAACAAAAGAGCAATTAGATTCTGAATATCCTGCATACGCAACTTCAATGAAATGGAAAATAATTGAAAATAAAATCATTAAAGGAAATAACATTACTGTTGATATTAATGAGGCTAAAGCTGAAGCAAGTAATTATGTTCGATCTCAATATGCGCGTTACGGGCAAACTCCAGATGAAACTGAAGTTGCAAAAATTGCTGATTCTATTTTAGCAAAACGTGAAGAAGCTCAAAAAATCTTTGAAGGCATTTATAGCAAAAAAGTAATAGAAGTATTAAAATCTTCTTGTAAATTAGATTCAAAAGAAGTGAGTTATAATGAGTTTTTTGGAATTTCCAACTAAACAATTTAATTGAATTAAGTGTTAGTTTATAATAATGTCTGAAGTTTATATAACCAAAGTTTCAAAATTCTTGCCAAATGAGCCTGTTTCTAACTATGAAATGGAATTATATTTGGGAATGATTGATGGCGTTCCATCAAAAGGAAAAGGATTAACTTTACGTAACAATGGGATTAAAACCCGTTACTATGCAATTGATAAAAATGGAGTTTCTACCCATTCAAATGCAAAAATGACAGCTCTCGCTATTGAAAAATTAATGGATAGTGAGTTTGTTCTTTCAGATATTGAGTTATTAGCTTGTGGCACAACGTCTCCTGACAATCTACTTCCTTCGCATGCAGTAATGGTGCATGGCGAATTGAATTGCGGTTCTGTTGAATTAATTTCTCCTTCTGGAGCTTGTTGCACAAGTATGCAGGCATTAAAATATGGATATAATTCTATTTTAGCACAAAGTACCAATAATGCAATTATTACTGGATCTGAAAAATTATCTTCTTTAATGTTAGCCGAACACTTCGAAAAAGAAACGGAACGACTTTTGGAAATGGATAAAAATCCAATCATTTCTTTTGAAAAAGATTTTTTAAGATGGATGCTTTCTGATGGTGCTGGTGCTTTATTGTTAGAAAATAAACCCCGCGAATCATCCCTTTCGCTAAAAGTCGAATGGGTTGAAATGAAATCTTTTGCAAATACTCTTCCAACCTGTATGTATGCCGGAGCTGATATCAATGAAAACGGAACGATAAAAGGATGGAAAGAATTTACTTCTACAGAGTGGTTGGAAAAGTCGATTTTTGCTTTTAAACAAGATGTGAAACTATTAGGAAGAGAAATTGTGCAAACAGGTGCACGTTATCTTAAAGAGTTAATATTAAAACATAATTTAGATGTTGCAACCATTGATTATATTTTACCCCATGTTTCATCAGAATTTTTTAGGGGCAAAATGCACGAAGAATTTGTAAAAACTGGTATTGATATTCCTTTGGGAAAATGGTTTACAAATTTATCTTCGGTTGGTAATATTGGTTCAGGATCTATTTTTATCATGCTAGAGGAATTAATGAATTTAACTAAATTGAAATCAGGTCAAAAAATAATGTTGATGGTGCCAGAAAGTGCTCGTTTTTCTTATTCTTTTTGTTTACTAACTGTTTGCTAATTTGTTAAAATGAAAAAAGAAGACGTTCCACAGGATTCCTCTGCACTTGACGGCGTAACTCGTGATGTTTGTTATGTAAAAGATATTGATGGAAAATATACAACAGATTTAAGTGTTGGTTGGGATGTTAAAAAAATAGCACTCGATAATGCCTGGGAAGATATTCATGAAAGAGTTAAAGAAGCCGCTCTTTTAGTTAGAAACGGAGAAAAAAGTCCAATATTTTATTACATGGAATTAAAGTTGATGGATTTACCAATATTAGCAGCCTATACAGGATTTTGGCAATTTACAATAAAGCAACACTTTAAGCCTTCTGTTTTTAAAAAGTTAAATGACAAAAAATTATTTAATTATTCAAAAGCTTTTGAAATTACAATTAATGAATTAAAAAATTTTAATGGATAAAATACTTTTGCCATATAATCATCTTCAAACTGCTCATTGCGAAAACGGCGTTGCCACGGGTTTACTTAAACATCATGGATTAGGTTTTATGACTGAACCATTAATGTTTGGTTTAGGTTCTGGCATTTTTTATATTCACATTCCCTTTTTAATGATTAATAATGGGCCAGCTATTTCTTATAGAAGTATGCCCGGTTGGATTTTTAGTAGAGCCAGTAAATTGTTAGGGGTCAAAGTCAATCGAAGAAAATTTAATTCTGAAAAAGATGCAATCGAATATTTAGATAATCAAATAAAACTCGGAAATCCCGTTGGTTGCCAAGTTGGGGTGTATAATTTACCATATTTTCCATCTGAATATAGATTTCATTTTAATGCACATAATATTGTGGTGTATGGTAAAGAAAATGGCAATTATTTAGTTAGCGACCCAGTTATGGAAACTGTAACAACTCTAACAGAGGAAGATATGTTAAAAGTTCGCTTTGCAAAAGGTCCATTGGCCCCAAAAGGACATGTTTATTATCCTGAAAACGTGAAACAAGTTTCAAAAGAAAAAATTCAAATTGCAATTCAAAAAGCAATGAAACGGTCGGCATTTGACATGTTAAATATTCCAGGACCAATTTGTGGTGTTGATGGGATTAATTATACCGCAAAGCAAATCCGAAAATGGCGCGATAAATTAGGGCCAAAAAAAGCTGGCTTATATTTGGGACAAATTGTTAGAATGCAAGAAGAAATTGGAACCGGGGGCGGTGGATTTCGTTTTTTATATGCCGCATTTTTAGAACAAGCATATGGCTATATTCCAAATGATGCATTATTAAAATTATCGGATGAGTTTACTAAGGCAGGCGATTTGTGGAGAGCAAGTGCAATAAATATGGGCCGTATTTATAAAGGCCGATTAAATGACCAAAAAGATTATGATCAATCAGCAGACATGCTTGATGAAATTGCCGCAATCGAAAGGCAGGCCTTCAAAAATATTAGTAAACTTAAGTTGATTTAATACTTTCGGTTTTATTATAAATATGTTTTTATAAGTTATTAATGTAATTTAGTGTAACTTATATAATCACTTTAATCTAAAACTATGTCAATTAAAAAACACAAATCAAATCCAATTAATTTTACAAGATTAATTTTTTTCGGTACTTTTTTAAGTATTGGTTTTCAATCACAAGGGCAAGTTACTGAAAAAAACTATAAGGTTTATTCGGTTAAACTTAACAAAGAAGTTCCTCTTATTACTATAATTGATGACATGAAAAACTATGATGTCCTTTTTTATGGAGAAGAACATAATGATTCAGTTACCCATTTCTTAGAAAAAACAATTTTTGAAATGCTTTATAAAAGCTATTCAACAAGCGCAACTCTTTCTATGGAAATGTTTGATAGAGACGTTCAAGTTGTAATGAATGAATACCTTAAGTTTGGTATTCGTGAAAAAAACTTTAATAAAGACGCTCGTGTTTGGAGTAATTATAGAGATTATAAACCGATGGTAGAATTTGCTAAGAATAATAAACTTGATGTTGTTTGCGCCAATGCGCCAAGCAGATATACTAACCTTGTTGGAAGAAAAGGACAAAAAGCATTAATGGAATTGCCAGAAGAGTCAAAAAAGTTTTTTGCACCTCTTCCTTATGATACTGCTACTGGTAAATATTATGACAAACTTATGGGCCTTTCAAACCATAATCCAACTTCCAAGACTGATACAGTTGCAAAGAAATCTATGCCTATGAATATGGGATCATATAATTTAATTATGGGTCAATCTCTTTGGGATGCAACAATGGCTTTTTCTGTTTTTGAATATTTGAATAAGAATGTAAATAAAAAAGTAATGCAAGTTAACGGCCGTTTTCATAGCGATGAAGGCTTCGCGGCTGTTGCTCAATTAAAGCGTTTTAATCCGAAAATAAAATCATTAATTATTTCATCAGGTTCTGATGATGCTTATCCAAACATTGATTGGAGTAAGCATAAAGATCAAGGAGATTATATAATAATTACTGATCCAGCGGTTCCTAAAACCTATAAAGATTAATAAACAAAATATTATACATTTGCGATAAAGGCCTCAACATGGAATTTGTTGAGGCTCTTTCTTTTGCATATTTAGATAATAATCAACCGCATAATTATAGGTTAATTTGATTTTTGACTTCATTAAACTTTAGCCTCTTGTTATTAGCATTTGATACAAACAAAAAACCCTCAACTAAATTGAGGGTTTTTAAATATGATTATCTGTTATTATTTATGAAAAATGGTTATAAATCCGTTGTATTTTTTATCATCCGGAACATCTAATATATAGAAGAATGTTCCATCAGCAGTTCCTTCTCCTTTCCATTCATTGTTATAGTTTGGATTTTCATAAACCTTTTTACCCCATCTATCAAATATCAATAAACTTGTATTAGGATGGTGTTGGATGTTTTTAATAATAAAAATATCGTTAGATCCGTCTCCATTTGGCGTAATTACATTTGGTATATCAACAGCACATGGAGGCAATACAGTAATTATTTCAAAAGCATTTTTTGTATAACTGCAACTATCAATTACGCTTGCTGTTATTGTATAAGTTCCTTCAGTTGACGGACTTGTATAACTTAAGTTTTGAGTATTTGAAATTGTACCTGCAACCCCATAAATAAACCAATTAAAATTATAGATTGGATAACCTCCAGTAGCAATACTTGACAATGTAAATGGTGTGTTTGCACAAGTAGTTGAAGAGTCTAAGATAGAAATTGCTAAGTCATCAACTAAGTTTTTAATAACCACCGTATCTGATGTTGGTAAAGCACAAACCCCATTTACTGTTACTACAAGTGTTGTGGTAAGGTTTGAATTTGCAGTATAACTTGTTGCGGTTCCAATTGATGTTGAACTTGGAATTTCAGTCCAATTGTATGAATAAGGCGTTCCTGCATTTCCAGGAGTAGTTGATCCTACACCTGTTGTGATAACATATGGTTTATTCAAACACTTAGTAACATCTTGCATTGGTGTAATTATTAAATTAGCCTTTGGCAGCACTGTTATAGTAATTGTTTTGGTGTCCGGTATTCCAGGGCAAGGAGACGTTCCCGAAACAACATAAGAGTTTGTTCCAATAACTGGCGGCGTTACAGAGATAGAGGATGTATTTGAAATTGGTGTATATCCTCCAGCTTGATAATAAGTCCAGTTATAATTTACTGCACCATTTGCTGACAAGTTCAGTGTTGTTCCTTCACATATTATTGATGAAGTTGGAACGGTTGTCATAGTAATAACACCAGATGGGTAAAGGATTGCAACTGTTTGAGTCGCGGTACATAATCCTTGTGGATTTGTTACTGTAATAGTATAAATAGTAGGAACGTTACCTAATGGTGCTACAGTAAATGTTGGAACTACTTTTATAGAATCATTTCCATAATTTGTTGTAATAGTACCATTAGATGATACTGCAACAGTATAACTGCTAGCTGGTAAAACTGAACCACAATATCCAAAACGCATATTTGGTAACATATTTGCGCCACTTACCATAGCTCCCGAATTGTTTGCTAGTTGTGGACCTGCACAAACAGGCGCCCCATCTTCTCTGTATAACATAGTTGCATTGTACGGCATTTGTTTTAGTTCAATAGATGCATTCTGAGTCCAAGTAAAAGGAGTATTCATTCCAAAACAAACTTCAATAAGAACATTTGAAATGCCATCCCAAACGTAGCTTTGAGAAAAATTATGAGTAACCCACCCAGTAGTAATTGGTTGCGAAGCACTTGTATAAACAGTAGTTAGTCCGCCATAAAAAGCAGTTGGTGTTACAGCAACGTTTGGTAAATCTGTTAAGGGAGAGCAACCCATTTTAATACTAAAATTTGGATAACTGGTAATACTAGAATTTAAAGTTAAAACATTAAAAGCTAAACTCGAAATTTTACCAGCAGTAATACCCGCAGCGTTTAAGTCAGCCTTTCTCACTAAAAACTGATGTTTGGCATAGGTATAAAAATTGCCATAAGGCGTTGGATAAGACGTTGAGCTATTTGATGTAAACGGACCAGCATAAAATAATTGAGTTGCTGGGCCTGAACATAATGAAGGGTCTACACCACAAACAGCAGGGCCAGCTGTTGAGCCAAAGTTTAAATGAAACTTTGCAGTATCAATTGGAAAACAAAGCACGGTATTAGTATTAGTTACTGTAAAATTAGTTGGGATGGTTGTTATTGTGAAAGAGTTAGTGTAAATACACACACCATCATTAATTACTGCAGTATAAACTCCAGTAGCTAAAGGACTTACCGTAACTAAAGTTGAAGCGGTGGTTGTATTTAATACAACTGTTGGTCCGCCTGGCCCAGTTACATAATAATTATATGGTGCCGGAAAGGTAGTGCTTAAACTTAAACTAGCCGATCCATTTGTGTTTCCAGGACAAACATTTGCAAGATTGGATAAAAAGGCAGTTCCGCCTGGAATTGAAGTTAAAGTATATTTTACAGAGTCTTTACATCCCGAAATATTAGTATAAACTAATGTGTAAACAGCTCCTGAAGCTGCGGCAGGAATAAATAAAGTGTCATTTGTACCTACAGGAGCAGGTATAAGGGTTTGCGATAATGCAGGTCCTCCGTACCACTGATGTGCAGAGCCTCCGCTTGTTGGTATAAATGCCGAGGTTCCACAAAAAGGTTTATTTTGCACGGAGTAAAACGGTGGCGAAACCCCCACCACAATTGTTGCAGTGGCTAAACCACAGGTAGTTGATGCGACTAAAACACTATAAGTACCAGGCGCTAAGCCACCGACCGTTTGACTGGTTCCTACTACTGACCCAGTTGTTGGTCCAGAAGTACTTGTCCAAGTATAAGTATATATACCATTACTACCACTAGCTAAAACGGAGGCAGTTCCAGAATGACCACCAGCGCATGAACTTGTAGCATTAATATTAATTATTGATACGGTTGTCAATTTAACAGTATCAGTTAATGTAACAGTACAGCCTCCTGGGGAAACCATTGTAACAGAATATACTTGGCCTGGTGTAGCGGGGTTAGCGATTAAAGTATCATTTGTTCCACCTACTACTGGAACACCTAAAGGATTAATCCATTGGTATGAATTAAATCCTGGAGGTGCAACTAATGTAGCAAAGGTTGTTCCTGAACACATATTAGCATATGGTGTTCCTATCCCACCACATTCTGCATCAACATAGGCATAACCCCAGTGGCCACTTTGTGTACAGCCTCCAACTTCAAAATTAATTGAAACATTTGTTCCTAAAGGGAGTGACCCTAAATCTACAGAATATAAATTCCACTTTCTATAACTTACTCCTGAATAACCTGGTGAAGCAGTAGCTTTTAAAGAATCGGAAGGCAATGAAGAAACTGGGTTAAATGTATAAGATGTACATCCTGGTAAAATTAATCCAGTTGCTTCATTTCTTACCTCTACACTAAAGTATGGAGATTGATTAGCTGGATGACCACCATTTTGGAGCACACAAGCATAACTAAATAAAACTTGTTTATTAGTAGCAGATGTTGTAGTAATATATTTCAAACGACAACCTCTGTAATTGGCATTTGTTCCATTCATTCTTACTGAAACTGGATCAAAACTATATGGGCTAACAAAAGAAACGTCTGAAATAAGAGTTGTACCAGATAAGTGGGTTGTAACACTATCATAACCGTAAGAGGAGCATGTAGGATAAACATTGTTTGTTGTAGTTGGCCTAGTCATAATTGTGTGATAGTTAGCTGTATTAGCAACCGAAACGTTATTTCCGGCTGGGTTAATAATACTAGTTCCGGTAACACTATAAACGGGAAGTACTGCTCCTGTAGCAACAGTTCCAATTCCGCCTGTCCACCCAGTAAAATTATAATTTTCAAAACCCATATTTGGGCAACCAATGCTTGAGGTTTTATTTGGATTTAAATAAATTACAGTTTCCTGAAATCCTTGAGGAGTTTCATATGGAGAATGCTTGTGAGGTTCTTTTTCTAGTGCTTTTTTGGACGAAAAGTCATTTTTTAAAAACTCAACATAACCTTTAATATCTGACGGCAATATACCTTTAGCTTTCGCTTTTTGAGTTTCGCCCGCTTCATCAAAAACATTTTTTTTATTAAAGTCTGCTAATTTCTTTTGTTCTGCTGCTTCTTTCTCACTTTTTTGAGCAAATGAATTCTGTAAATAGCCAAAATTTAAAATTAAAGCAACAAATAGTATGGTTTTTTTCATGATTTAATAATTTAATAACAAAACTAGGGAATTTTTTCGAATATTTACCAAATTTTAACTCATTTATTTAGCTATTTCGCCGATAAAAATAGCACTTTCATTGGATAGAATTAAAATTTAGATTTTTAATCTTTAATTTTTATGTCTAAAGTTTTAAATTAACTTTGTGTTAAATTAGTATAACATTGCAAAAAAATTCAAAATACGTAAAATTCACATGGCTGTTTGTTTGGAGTCCATTTATTATTTTGTTTTTTTTAATATCTCTTATTTCTTTCGAATTGTTTTTTGATTTACCAAGTGTTGAAGAACTTCAAAATCCAAAAAGTAACTTAGCAACAGTTATTTATAGTTGTGATGGTAAAACATTAGGAAAGTACTATGCCGAAAATAGAGTTAATGTAAAATATTATGAATTAGATAATGATTTAATTAATGCTTTAATAAGTACTGAAGATGCCCGTTTTATAAAACATAGCGGAATCGATTTAAAAGCATTGGGACGATCTGTTTCAGGAATACTAACAGGAAATATGAATAAAGGTGGAGGAAGCACCTTAACTCAGCAGTTAGCTAAGATGATGTTTCCTCGTCAAAAATTGAGTAAACCAAAAATGGTTTTACAGAAATTAAAAGAATGGGTAATTGCTGCGCGTTTAGAAAAAAATTATACAAAAGATGAAATACTTTCGATGTACTTAAACAAGTTTGATTTTTTAAATCAAGCTGTTGGGATTAAATCCGCTGCACAAATTTACTTTAACAGAAATCAGGATAGTTTAGAAATTCAACAAGCGGCTATGCTCATTGGTATGGCAAAAAACCCATCGGTTTTTAATCCAATAAAAAAAGCAGATACTACAATGCATCGTCGTAATGTCGTAATGTTTCAAATGGTAAAATATGGCGTACTTTCTAAGCAAAAATATGACAGTTTAAAACTATTACCATTAGGGGTTATTTTTCAACCGGAAGACCATAACGATGGACTTGCCCCTTATTTTAGAGAATATTTGAGAGAATATTTTATGAAAGACTGGTGTTCAAAGCATATTAACCCTGAAACTAATAAGCCCTATAATATTTATAGAGACGGTTTAAAAATATTTACTACTGTTGACTCAAGAATGCAGCGATGTGCAGAAGAGGCGGTGTCGGAGCATATGTTTGATTTACAAAAACTATTTAATAAAGAATGTAAAACTAAAAAAAACGCCCCTTTTGCCTGGAATGTAAATAAAGAGCAAATAGAAAATATAATGATAAGCTCGATGAAAAGAAGCGATCGTTACCGTTCATTAAAAAATGCAGGATTTTCAAGAGAGCATATTTTAGAAGAATTTAAAAAACCTGTAAAGATGTTAGTTTATAGTATTAAGGGAGATATTGATACAATAATGACGCCTTGGGATAGCATTAGATATTATAAATCTTTTTTACATACTGGTTTTGTAGCAATTGAACCAACAACTGGTTATGTTAAAGCTTGGGTTGGTGGTGTAAATCATAGGCATTTTAAATTCGATCATGTTAAAGTTGGACGCAGGCAAGTGGGTTCAACATTTAAACCATTTGTATATGCTTTAGCAATTCAAGAGGGCTATTCTCCTTGTTATCAAGTTCCAAATGTGAGAACTTGTATTACAACTGCAGATGGTAAAGAATGGTGTCCGGATAATTCTGATGGAGAAAAAGGAACTGGTAAAATGATAACACTTCGAAAAGCTTTAGCGGGATCAGTAAATTATGTTTCAGCTTTTTTAATCAAACGATTTGGACCTGAAGCTGTTATTAATTTGGTTAGAAGAATGGGAATAACTGCACCTATAGATGCGGTGCCTTCAATTTGTTTAGGTACTCCAGATATTTCTGTGTTTGAAATGGTTGCCGCAAATGCAACTTTTGCAAATAAAGGAACATACATTCAACCAACATTTATAACTCGAATTGAAGATAAAAACGGAAAAGTTTTAGAAGAGTTTATACCAACAACCGACGAAGTTTTTAGCGAACAAAATGCATTTGCAATCATTCAATTAATGAGGGGCGTTGTTGATTATGGAACAGGCTCTAGGTTAAGAGGAAGATTTAATTTACGAAATGAAATAGCGGGAAAAACAGGAACGACACAAAACAATGCAGATGGATGGTTTATGGGTTTAACACCCGAATTAGTTGCGGGCTGTTGGACAGGTGGAGAAGAAAGAAGTGTTCATTTTAATTCAACTAACGAAGGGCAAGGAGCAAGCATGGCTTTACCAATTTGGGGTAAATTTTTTCAAAAAATATATGCCGATAAAAGTTTAAAAATGACAAAAGCAGGATTTAAGGTTCCTGCTAATATGGGAGATGTTGAATTAGATTGTAGCAAGTATGATGCAGCAAATGATTTAGAAATTCAAGATAACGGATTTGAAACAAATTATTAATTAAAAATTAAAATGATAAACAGAGTAGTAAAAAATGCTGAAGAAGCGGTAAAAGATATTACAGATAACATGACTCTTTTAGTTGGAGGTTTTGGCTTATGTGGCATTCCCGAAAACTGTATTTCAGCATTAGTAAAAAAAGGATCAAAAAACTTGACATGCGTTAGTAATAATGCTGGTGTTGATGATTTTGGATTAGGATTATTATTGCAATCAAAGCAAATTAAAAAAATGATTTCTTCATACGTTGGAGAAAACGCTGAGTTTGAAAGACAAATGCTAAGCGGTGAACTTGAAGTGGAGTTAATACCACAAGGCACTTTAGCAACTCGATGTATGGCTGCAGGCTATGGCATGCCTGTTATTTATACTCCCGCAGGAGTTGGAACAGAAGTGGCAATTGGCAAAGAAACACGAACATTTACATATAACGGCGAAACAAAAGAATATTTAATGGAGCATGCCTTTGAAGCAGATTTTGCAATTGTTAAAGCTTGGAAAGGCGATTCTGCTGGAAATTTGATATTCCGTTCTACTGCCAGAAATTTTAATCCGATGATGGCAATGGCTGGAAAAATTACTATTGCTGAGGTTGAAGAATTGGTTGAACTTGGAGAGCTAGATCCCGATCAAATTCATACACCTGGCATTTATGTTCATCGTATTTTTCAAGGTGAGAATTATGAAAAAAGAATTGAGCAAGTTACAGTAAGAAAAAAATAAAAGTAAAAAGTGAAGAATAATCTTTCATTTAGTAGTTTAATTTTATTAATTTTTTTGGGATGTTCTCGCTCACAAAAAAGTAATAATGAAAATCTAGACATTATACACTCAGCAAAAGTAAATTTAGAAAATGAGGATGCTTATAGCAATCAATATCGTAAATTAAACAATGCGCATTCAGGAAATTATTATTCTTCAATTGATTCTGTAACACTTTACGGTGCTGGCTATTGCAAAACAATTCCAGATAGCTTAATAGGGTATAATTTATCAGTTTATATTTCTGTTTGGGTGAGAGAAAAAATATCGCCAATTGAAGGAGAGATTGGAGTTTCGTTAAATGTTGGAGATAAATTATTAGATTGGAAATCAATTTGCGCGAAAAAAAAATCTTTTCATAATAATAAATGGATTCAACTTAGTGATTCTTTTTTTTATCCAGCTAAACTTCTTTTTGAAAAACAAACTTACATCAAAGTGTTTGCAATGAAAGATTCTGGTAAAGATTTTTTTGATATGGATGATTTAGAAATTAAATATAAGTTTTCAAAATAATGGATCAATTATTATTTTTCAATGTTACTATTTTAACCAAAATTTTTAACTTGCTTTATTAATTATGGATTCTTATTTCTCTATACCACTTCAACTATTAATAGGAATAGCATTTTTGTTAATTACCGTATCAGTTTTTTATTTTGAGCTTTATAATAATAAAAATCGAGCAATTTTTATTTTAGTATTAGGGAGTATTTGTTTGAAATTATTCATGATATTATTAGCCCCTTATTTATTTGCTTGGGATGAAGTTTTTCATGGGTTGGTAGCAAAAAACATGGTTGCAAATCCTTTTTCTCCAGAACTTTATCATAAAACTTTTTTTAAACTAGGTTTGTATTGGGGCGATACCACAATATGGGTACACAAGCAACCTTGGTTTTTGTGGCAAATGGCCTTAAGTATTAAAGTGTTTGGCGCTTCTGCCTTTGCTGTTAGATTGCCAAGTTTAATTTATATGTGCCTTAGCGTATTTTTTATTTATGATATAGGAAAAAAAATTACAAATGAACGAATAGGATTTTATGCCGCTTTATTTTTTAGTTTAAATAATCACATCAATGATTTTGTTTCTGGACGAATTGCAACCGATCACAATGATGTTGTTTTTATGGGCCTGATTATCGCCAGTTTCTGGGCATTTGTAAACTATGTATCAACAGAAAAAAAGTTTAAATACGTTATATTGATAGGCGTTTTTTGTGGCCTTGCAATTTTAACAAAATGGCTTGTAGCCCTCATCATATTTTTTTGCTGGTTCATTTATATTATTTCAAATAATAAAGCTATTTTTTATAAAATCTCCTTATACTATGATTTTTTAAAAAGCTTAATAATTGCATTAGTTATTTCTATGCCTTGGCAAATATATATTATGCTTAGATACCCTGCCGAATCTAGCATCGAATATGATTTTAATAAAAAACATATAACTGAAGCGTTAGAAGGTCATGCAGGCGATTCTTATTTTTATGTAGAGGTATTAAAAATCCAATATGGTTATTTAGCCCCTTTATTTTGTTTGGTCGGAATTGTATTGTTGTATAGATACATGAAAGAAAGAACGATGTATTTGGCGTTAATTTCATCCTTTGTTTTTATTTATTTATTTTTCACTTTCGTTCAAACAAAAATGTTAGGTTTTACAACCATTGTTTCATTTATAGTTTTTTTGGGATTTGGTGCAATTGCAAATAGAATGCATGATGAGTTTTTTGCAAGCCATAAGTTTAAGAAATTTTTATTTATTGGAATTGTTCTTTTTTTCGGATTCTTATCTTTTAATATAGAGGACGTTCAGGAAAAATTTACAAGTTGGAAAGTAGTTGAAAAAGATTTGTTTTATTTGGAAAGAGAAGAAAATAATAAAGAGACTGCAGAACTCATTAATAGCATCGAAAAAGATAAAACTCATGTTTTATTTAATTGTGATTTTCCTGGAAACATTAGTTATATGTTTGAAACAGGTTTAATTGCCTATTCAAGACCGCCAAGCTCAGAGGATGTTAAAGTAATAAAGGACAATGGATATAAAGTTGGAATTATTAATACGGGGCTTTTACCTCCAGAAATTGAAAACAATTCGGATTTTAAAATTTATAGCATAGATAAATTCACCTTAATTAGAAAAGATACTCTTTACTTAAAATCAGTAAAGTTTGGTTATTTTTCAAATAGTAACGATAAACTAACCACAGACTCAGTTAACAAAACAAAATTAGTTTTTTCTTTATTTAAGGATGGTAAATTTCAAATCAAAACAATAAATAACACAGTTGCTAGAATTGATTATGGATATGGCGGATTAATTACATTAAATGGAAAAATATATAACTCTACGTCAAGTTTTAAATTTGAGTTTATAGAAAAAAACACATTTAGAATAAAAACATTTGAGAATAAATATTTAAAAACAAATATAAACGGTGAGCGTATTATAAGTGATAAATTGACTGAGGAGGATGATTTTAAATTCCAATTAAGCAGATATTAATTTTAGCCGTTTGCCCTCATTAATTGTGTTTTTAGATGATTTTTTTCTCGATATTCTCCTTTTTTTTAATTATTTTCGTTGCAAACAAAAACGGTCATGTTAGATAAAAACGGAATCGCAAAAAGAATCGCAAAAGAAGTTAAAGACGGAATGTATGTTAATTTAGGAATAGGCATTCCTACACTTGTTGCAAATTTTATTCCTGATGGAGTAAACGTTGTTCTTCAATCTGAAAATGGAATTCTTGGAATGGGTCCATTTCCTATTGAAGGTGAAGAAGATGCTGATTTAATTAATGCCGGAAAACAAACAGTTACATTACTTAAAGGATCTTCAGTATTTGATAGCGCAATGAGTTTTGGAATGATTCGTTCTCAAAAAGTGAACTTAACAATTTTGGGGGCCATGGAAGTTAGTGAAAACGGAGATATTGCAAATTGGAAAATTCCTGGAAAAATGGTGAAAGGAATGGGTGGAGCAATGGATTTAGTAGCTAGTGCAAAAAATATTATTGTTGCCATGCAACATGTAAATAAAGCGGGCGAATCAAAACTATTACCTAATTGTGATTTACCCTTAACTGGAATTAGATGTGTGAAAAAAATAGTTACTGAACTAGCTGTTTTAGATATTTTGCCTGAAGGTGGATTTCGTTTATTAGAAAGAGCACCAGGAGTAAGTGTTGAACAAATTAAAAATGCAACACTTGGTAAATTAATTATTGAAGGTGAAATCCCAGAAATGATCATTGATTAATGTTTAATTCTATTACAACCGCATTATGGAACAAGAAATACATCGTATTATTCTTTGCTCTATTTTTAATTGTTTTAAGCCAACGTTTTTTAAATATTCATCAAAATGGACTTGTAAATTCTGTTTCCTCTGATGGTTTAGGATATTACAGTTATTTGCCAGCTGCAATTATTTACCAAGATTTTGATTATACATATTATGAAAAGAAGGAAAATAAAATCAATCCTTTTTATAATCCTTTTTATAATCCATATTCTAGTAGGTATAAGGATAAAAAGATTAATAAGTATTTTTGCGGAACCGCAATTTGTTTAACACCTTTTTTTTTGGTAGGAATTGGAATTTCAGCAATTGCCGGCACTGAAATAAATGGCTATACAGACACGTTTTTAATGTTGGTTAGTATTGCCTCAATTGTTTATTTTTTGCTCTCTGTTTTTTTGATAGGAAAAATTGCGGATTACTTTTCTATCTCCAAAAAAATAAGTTTTTGGGTAAGTATAGTTTTCTTTTTTTGTACAAATTTATTTCACTATGTTGTTCAAGAGCCTTCAATGTCTCACTGTTATTCCTTTTTCGCAATTACTTTGTTTTTTTATATTATAACAAGGTTAATTCAAACCAAATCCAATTACTTTGTTTTTTTAACATTCGCTAGTCTTGGTTTAATTGCCTTACTAAGGCCAACTAACACATCTGTTCTTTTATTTGTCCCTTTTTTCTTCGAAAGTTTTAAAGCGTTTTTTGAGTTCGTAAAAAGTTTAGTTATAAAAAAATACTTAGCTATTATAGGTTCTATAATTCTTTTTTTTCTTATAGTATTTATTCAGCTAATTTTTTATTATTTGCAAACTGGTGATTTTATTGTTTATTCTTATCAGGAGGCATCTTTTAATTTTGATAAACCAGAAATAGTTAACATCCTATTTAGTTATAAGAAGGGATTATTTATTTATACTCCAATTATTTTTGCGAGTCTATTGTTAATTGTAATTTCTAAATTAAGTTGGTACAAAAAAACAATATTGCTACTTACGTTTTTTGTATTTACATATATTGCAGCTTCTTGGTTTTATTGGTCCTATGGCGGATGTTTTGGAAACAGAGCTTTTGTTGAGGTTTATCCTATTTTTATAATTAGTATAATAGTTATACTAAATAAATTAAACTTACGTTTTAAAAGAGTATTAGTAATTATTAGTTTGCCATTTGTTTTTGCTAATCAAATGATGGCCTATCAGTATTGTAATTCAATAATGGATTCTACTGAAGTTACTAAGGAAGCTTATTGGGATATGTTTATGAATCCAAGTTTAGGAAGTATTAATGAAAAAAGATTTAAAGGTTTTTCTGAAAAATTCAACATTTGCAAGCAAGATTATTTTGACATGGAAAATTTAAACATAGAAGAGAATATTGTTTTAGGGGGCTATAAAAGTAATAAAGCGTCATATGTTGGCGATAAATACAATTATTCAAAAGGCGTTTTATATAATGTAAAGAAGGATTTGAACCTAGACGAAACGTTTTATGTGTTTGCAGAATGTATGATGAAGCCAATTGATAACGTTAGGGATTTAGGTTTAGCTATTTCATTGGAGGAAAACGGTAAAAATATTCAATGGTTTTATGTTTGGGCAAATCAGTTTGATGAAATGGAGAATGGGTGGAAAAAAGTTACTATTTCAGCACGAATTGAAAGGTATTTATTAAAACCAAACAGTGATATTAAAGTTTTTGCTATGTCAGTTAAAGGAAAAAATTTAATTGATAACATGAAGGTTACTGTCTTTAAGAAAAAATAATTATACACTTTATTTAACGCCACAAAATTGAAACTAATCGAGACTAAAAATATTTATTCAACAATTAGTTTTGTCTTGATTGTATTGTTTGCTTTTAGCAGTACTTTCCATTTTATAAATTGGGGAGCGCAAAATCATCCATTTAATAATGATGTTGACCAATATTATTGTTACCTAATTAACTTAAGTAATAATCATTCTTTAAATTTTGTTCCTGACTACCATCAATATTGGTTAATTGAAACGCCAACATTACATTATGTACCAAAGGTAACGTATGGCATGGCTTTTTTTTACGCCCCCTTTTTTTTATTTGCCAAATTAATTTCAAGTAACCAAAGTTCAGGGTATGAACCAGCATTTGCATGGTGTATACATTTAGGTTGTATGTTTTATACTCTAATAGGATTTTGGATTACGAGAAAAACATTATTAATTTTTTTTAAAGACAAAATTGTTGCCGTAACATTATTGACTCTTTTTTTTGCAACCAATTTGTTTTATTACACCGTTTCCGAAAGTCTAATAGTACACGGCGTGTTGTTTTTTCTTTTGTCTATATTTATTTATAACGTCATACAGTGGCAGAAAACTTTAAAAAGAAAAAATTTATTTTCGTTTATGTTTGTGGCTGGTTTTATTACTCTTATTAGGCCAAGTGAAATAATTGTTTTATTAATTCCATTATTAATTGGTGTTTATAATGTTGACACATTTAAACTGAAAGTTGGAACTGTATTCAGTAATATAAAAAGCATTCTGTTTTCGGGCCTCCTTTTTTTACTTCCAATTATTCCGCAATTAATATTTTGGAAGATTAAATCTGGTTCGTTTTTATTTTTTTCCTACGGAAGCAATGAACGTTTTTTTTGGAGTGATCCTCAAATTTGGAATGTGTTTTTTAGTTTTAGAAAAGGTTTATTTATTTATTCTCCTGTATTGGTTTTTTTCTTTGTTGGTTTTATTTTTTTATTTAGAAAAAACAAAACTATTTTTTACCCATTTATAGTTTATTTTATTTTGAATATTTATTTAATAAGTTGTTGGTGGGATTGGAGCTATGGCGGCTCTTTTGGAATGAGGGCTTTAATTCATTGTTATGCATTATTAACGATTCCGTTTGGCTATTTTGTAAGTTGGATGTTTGATACGATCAATTCAACTAAGATTAAAAATGGAGTAATTTCGTTTTTCACGTTAAGTTTAGTTTGCTTTTCTATTGTAAATTTATTTCAGTCAAATTTATACAAACATCGTATACTCCATTTTGATGGAATGACTTATCAGGCATACAAGTTCACCTTTTTGAAAAGAACCTATACTCCTTTAGAATTGGAGGAATTACAGTTAATGTTTTCGCCTCCTAATTATGAGGCGCGTAGAAATGGAAAGAGAGATGAATAAAATAGTAAAAGTTGCTGTTATTATCCCTTGTTATAACGAGCAGGACAATGTATTGGCAATGTTTAGCGAGATAAAAAACTCTAAATACGATAACGCATATTTTGTTGAGCCCATTTTTATAAATGATTGTTCAACGGATAATACGAAGCAAATTTTAGTCTCAAACAACATTCATCATTTAAGTTTACCAGTAAATCTTGGAATTGGTGGCGCTGTTCAAACGGGTTTCAAATATGCTTTACGAAACGGTTTTGATGTTGCGATACAGATGGATGGCGATGGTCAACATCCTCCTTGTGAATTAGAAAAAATCATTTCTCCATTATTAAATAATCAAGCAGATGTCGTTATTGGTTCGCGTTATATTTCTAATGAAGGTTTTCAATCTTCTTGGCTTAGACGAGTTGGTATAAATTATTTTAAATGGTTAAACAAAAAGTTAGTTGGTGTTAGTATTACCGATAGTACATCTGGCTATAGAGCCATTAATCATAAAGCGCTTCAAGTTGTATCGGAGTATTATCCTGATGAATATCCAGAACCTGAGGCTATTGTTTTATTTGTATTAAATAATTTAAAAATACAGGAAGTTCCTGTTATAATGCGCGAAAGACAAGGTGGTAAATCATCAATAAGAGCTTACAAAACAGTTTACTATATGTTTAAAGTAACATTAGGAACAATTTTTTTATATATTCGTCTAAAATTTAATGGAAAACGTCATACCATATAGACTTCAAATTATTGCAATTATACTTGCTGTAATTTTTATGTTTTTTATTTTTCGATTAATCTTTAAGGGAAAATTACGCGAAGAATATTCATTTATTTGGATTACCTGTACCGCTTTTTTATTATTGTTTTCGATCTGGAGAAATGGCTTAGATGTTATCGCTAAATTATTGGGAATTTATTATGCGCCTTCTTTAATATTTATTGGAGCTTTGTTTGCAATCATCATTTTTTTGGTTCATCTATCAGTTGTTAATTCAAAGCAACATAAACAAATAAAAGATTTAAGTCAAGAGATGGCTTTGCTTAAGGAAAAGCTTGAGTCTGACAAGAAAAAAGAATAAGCAAAAATTTATAAATTAAAAAAGTCGCCATAAATTTTATGACGACTTTTTTAATTCAGTAAAATAATTTTTAACTATTTTTTTGCTGCTTCAAATAATTCAGAAACCTTGTCCCAATTAATAACATTAAAAAATGCTAACATGTAATCAGGACGACGATTTTGGTAATGCAAATAATAAGCATGTTCCCAAACATCCATACCTAAAATTGGAGTTCCTTTGCAATCTGCAATGTCCATTAATGGATTATCTTGGTTTGGTGTAGAACAAACTGCTAATTTACCATCAGCTTTTACGCATAACCAAGCCCAACCCGAACCAAAACGAGTTGCTCCAGCTTGTGTGAAATCTGTTTTAAATTTTTCGAAACCACCTAAATCGCTTTCAATTGCTGCAGCTAATGCACCTTTTGGAGTTCCTCCAGCGTTTGGAGCCATTATAGTCCAAAATAAAGAGTGGTTGTAATGTCCGCCACCGTTATTTCTAAGAGCCATTGGGTATTTAGAAATGTTTTTACAAATTTCTTCGATGCTTAATTTTTCAGCATCTGTTCCTGCAAGTGCGTTATTTAAATTTGTAACGTATGCTTGGTGGTGTTTACCATGGTGTATTTCCATAGTTTTAGTGTCGATATGTGGCTCAAGCGCAGCGTGTGCATAAGCCAATTGTGGTAATTCAAATGCCATAATGTTTAGGTTTAAATGATTAGTAAATTTATAATTGTTTTAATTTTTTGATTGCTTCAGTAGGATTTGCATTCCCAAAAACGGTGTTGCCTGCAACCAAAACATCAGCGCCGCAAGATAGTAGTTTTTTATAATTATTGAAATCAACTCCACCATCAATTTCTATAAGAGCCTTCGATTTTTTTTCAGTAATTAATTTTTTCAAAGCCATTACTTTGGTATAGGTATTTTCAATAAATTTTTGTCCGCCAAATCCTGGGTTTACACTCATTACACAAACCAAATCAATGTCTGCAATGATATCTTCCAATAAATGCACTGGAGTATGAGGATTTAGAGCAACGCCTGCTTTCATACCAGCGTTTTTTATGTTTTGAATAGAGCGATGTAAATGAGTACAAGCTTCAATATGAAACGTTAAGATATCTGCACCAGCATCTTTAAATGCATGCGTATATCTATCAGGGTCAACAATCATTAAATGAACATCAATTGGTTTTTTCGCATGTTTTTGTATCGCTTTTAAAACAGGAAACCCAAAAGAAATATTTGGAACAAAAACGCCATCCATGATATCAACATGAAACCAATCTGCTTCCGAATTATTTATTAATTCAACGTCTCGCTGTAAATTTCCGAAATCGGCAGATAATACTGATGGTGCTATAAGGTGTGCCATTTTTTGTTTTTATAAGAACTAAAATTATATATAATTAATCATGAAAACAGATTTTGTTTTTAACAACTCATCAAAAAACTAAATCTTATTTGCTGCATTATAGCAATCTCGGCAAAGTGGTTCGTAGCTATCGGTTTCACCTAGTAACACCAAGTTTGTTTCAGTAGTTTTTCTGTGAGAAATATGTGCTAAACTGCCGCAATTCATACATATTGCATGTACTTTAGTTACGTATTCAGCACAGGCAAGTAAATCTGGCATCGGGCCAAATGGATTCCCTTTAAAATCCATGTCTAAACCCGCAACAATTACCCTTACACCACTATTTGCTAATTGTTTGCAAACATTTACCAATTCCATATCAAAAAATTGAGCTTCGTCTATGCCAATTACGTCAACATCATTTGCAAGTAATAGAATGTTAGAACTTGCTGGCACAGGCGTACTCATGATTTCATTTCCTTGGTGGGAAACCACGTTTTCTTCATGGTAACGCGTGTCAATTTGAGGTTTAAAGATTTCAACTTTTTGTTTAGCAAACTGCGCGCGCCTCAATCTGCGAATCAATTCTTCTGTTTTACCTGAAAACATAGAACCGCAAACTACTTCTATCCAACCTCGTTTATGAGCGCTTTGTTTTATGTTTTCTAAAAACATGGTTAATTACTAATTATATATAATCATTAAAAATAATCTAAGTAAAACTAAAATACTGTATTTTTAATTCTTAATTATTCACAATATGCAAACCGACCTTTTATTTAAACAATTGAATACTTCATTAGCCGAATTGAAAGAGGCAATAGAGAAATTTGAAAAACATACTCCTCCCAGTAAAGCGTATGCTGAGCAACTTCATATTTCAATTACACAAACTAATAAAGTAGTTTCTGCTTATTTGGTGTTAAAAGAACAAAATGAAGTTTCGCCAGAATTGAATTTGCACTTAAAATTAATGGAAGTCGTAGTTCCTCCAACCGAAATTATAGAAATTGTTAAAGTTCAAATTATAGAACCAGTTGCAATAGTTGAAGAAAAAATTAATACCCCAGAACCAACAAAAATTGTTGATTCAATCACTGAAAGCCTTACTGTGAAAAGCAATTATCCTAAGTTAAACATTAGTATAAATGATAAATTTCGATTTATAAACGAATTGTTTTCCGCAAATTCTACTGAATATAATATAGCAATTGAGCAATTGAATTCTGCTAATAGTTTGCAAGATGCTCGCAACTATTTTAAAGGCTTAAAAGAAATATATTTTTGGAAAGAAGAAAATGAGTTAGCAAAAATATTAAATACTTTAATTGAAAAGCGATTTTTATAATATGTAAATTATGAATAAAAAACTTTTGGTTTTGGTTTTTTCGATTAGCACTTTCTTTTCAGGAGCCCAAGACACAACCTATGCGCGTGTTATAATTAAAAAACTAACTTCGAAAACGTTTTTGGGAAGAGGTTATGTGAATGATGGTGTAAATAAAGCGGCGAAGTTTTTAGTGAGTGAATTCAAAACAATTGGATTATTGCCAATTGGAAAATCATATTCTCAGCCCTATAATTTTAATGTGAACACCTTTCCTGGTAAAATTTCTGTTACCATAGATGGCAAACAACTTGAAGCCGGGAAACATTTTTTAATAGATCCGTCCTCTAAAACACTTAAATCAGGCTTTCAATTATTTAAAACTGATAGCGTTACTTATAAGGCATTTGATGCTCCATTAGAGATTAAGTTGAGAAAAAAATTAACTTATACAGTAGCAACTAAACTTGGCGATAAATCAGTTGTAGAATTGCTTATTGACTCATTCCCGAATGAATTAAAAAACATTGATGTTATTTATGAAAATAAATTCATTCCAAATTTTAAATGTCAAAATATAATTGGGTATATAAAAGGAACTGAACAACCAGATAGTTTTTTAGTTTATTCGGCACATTATGATCATTTAGGCGCAATGGGCACAACGGCTTATTTTCCAGGTGCTAACGATAATGCAAGCGGAGTTAGTGTATTGCTTAATTTGGCAAAATATTATAAAAAAAATCCATCAAAATATTCAATTGCATTCATTATGTTTAGTGGAGAAGAAGCTGGATTATTAGGCTCAAAATATTATAGTGAGCATCCTTTATTCCCTTTATCTAAAATTAAATTTTTGACTAACTTGGATTTATTAGGCACTGGAAGCGAAGGGATAATGGCGGTTAATGCAACAGTTTATAAAACTCAATTCGAGAAATTGTATTCAATTAATAATCAAAAAAAATATGTTACACAAATCAAGCAAAGAGGAAAAGCTGCAAATAGCGACCATTATTGGTTTTCAGAAAAAGGGGTTCCATGTTTTTTTATTTATACGCTCGGAGGAGTTACTTTCTATCATGATATTTATGATCTTGAAAAAACATTGCCATTAACGGATTATGTGGACGTTTGTAAACTATTGATTGAGTTTAACAATGCACTTTAGGTGTTATTTAAGTGTTGTTTAAATTATGAGGATGACAATTTGCTTAATCCTAATATAAACGTATTTTTGTAGCCTACTTTTGCAAATGAATAATCTACAAAACCCCATAGTAAATTCTGATACCATTTTAGATTATATTCCGCAACGCGAACCTATGGTTTTAATTAGTAGAATTTATAAATGTGATGAGAGTTTAATCGTTACTGGATTCGACATTACTGATAGCCATATTTTAACTCAGAATAATAAGCTGACTGAATCTGGAATAGTTGAAAACATGGCTCAAACCGCTGCTAGTATGGCTGGATTTGTTGCTGTAAAAAACGGAACAAAACCTGTTTTAGGATTTATTGGAAATATAAAAAACCTAGCCATTAATTTTTTACCGCCATCTGGAAATGAATTATATACAGAAGTTATTACAAAAACTCAAGTAATGAATGTTTCTATTATTGAAGCAAATTCTTATTCAAATAATGAATTAGTAGCAACTTGTGAAATGAAAATATTTTTACAAGAAAACGCATAAATGGAAATTTTGGTTGATATAAAAAATTTAAGCAAAAAGTATAAAGATGCTCCTCGCCCTGCAGTAAATGATATTTCATTTATTATTGAAAAAGGATCTGTGTTTGGTTTATTGGGCCCTAATGGAGCTGGAAAAACTACATTAATTTCGATGCTGTGTGGATTATTTTCTCAAAATGAAGGAACGATTTCAATAAACGGAAAAACGCATCAATCAAACAGTAAAGAGTGTAAGCAAATGATTGGCGTTGTTCCTCAAGAAATTGCTTTGTATCCAAAACTTACAGCTTGGGAAAACCTAATGTTTCTTGGACATATGTATGGCATAAAAACTTCAGAACTGAAAGAAAGAGTTACTAAAAACTTATCTATTCTAGGTTTACATGAAAATACGCATCAAAAAATTATTACGTACTCTGGTGGGATGAAAAGGCGAGTAAATTTAATAGCCGGTCTTCTGCATAATCCACAACTTCTTATTTTAGATGAACCAACTGTTGGCGTTGATGTTCAGTCAAAGCAAGCAATCATCGAGTATTTAAAAAATTTAAATACAGAATTAGGAATGACAATTTTATACACCTCACATCATTTAGAAGAAGCTGAAGATTTTTGTAGTCACATTGCAATTATTGATGACGGAAAATTAATTACCCAAGGAAAAACCAAACAGCTTATAAGTGAGAATGATTGTAAAAGTATTGAAGAGGTTTATTTAAAAATAACAGGAAGTAAGTTTAGAGATAAGTAAATGAAATTATTATACAGCATATATAAAGAATATAAAGTTTTAACGCGGGATAGAGCAGGGTTAGCGATTACTTTTATAATGCCTACTGTTTTAATTTTAATCATCACACTTATTCAAGATACCACATTTCGTTCGGTAAGCGAGGCTTCTGTTCCTTTATTAATTGTAGATAGAGACAATGATTCACTGGCATCTTCCTTAGAAAAATCATTAGCTGGTTCAAAGTTTTTTGTAATCACAAAAAAAAATATAACTAATGAGCAAGCAAAAAATGAAGTTGCTCATGGTAGTTATTTAATAGGAATTGTTATACCAGAAAACACAAGTAAAAATTTAAGAAAAAAGTCAACCCAACGTATCTCTAAATTATTAAATAGCTTTACAGGGGATACTATTACTAAGGATGAGCGCATTGATACCAATCGTTTACAGCTCCAATTATTTTTTGATCCAATTACGAAATTGTCTTTTAAAACAACCATTAGTAATTCCATTTCAAGTATTATTTCGCAAATAGAAATGCAAAGTATGGCAACTTCGCTTAACCAAAAAATGCAAGAAAATTTCCCATACGCTTCGCCTCAAAAAGTAGAAACTGCTCCTTTAGTTACAACAACTGAAGAATATGCTTCGTATAATAATTCAACCATCATCCCAAACTCTGTGCAACATAACGTGCCAGCATGGACACTCTTTGCCATGTTTTTTATATGTATTCCATTGGCGGGAAACATTATTAAAGAAAGGGAAGACGGGAGTGCATTTCGTTTATTAACGATGCCAGGCTCTTATATGATTGTTATTTTAGGAAAAATGTTAACCTATATTTCTGTTAGTTTAATTCAGTTTGGATTAATGTTATGTGTTGGTTTATATATTTTGCCACTAATGGGTTTACCACAACTAAACGTTGGTGATAATGTGTTGCTGTTATTTTTAGTCGCTTTTTCAGCTGGTTTAGCAGCTACTGGATTTGGATTATTAGTAGGAACTATTTCAAATTCTCACGATCAGGCTTCTTTGTTTGGAGCAGTGTTTGTTATTATTTTAGCTGCCATTGGTGGTATTTGGGTCCCAACGTTTGTTATGCCAGAAATAATGAAACAGATAAGTGTTATTTCTCCACTTAATTGGGGATTGGAAGCATTTTATGGAATTTTCCTTAGGAATTTTGGATTGAAAGAAATTTATCCAGAATTAATTCGCTTATGGCTTTTCTTTTTAGCAACATTAAGCACTTCTTTTTTATATCAGAAGTATGTAAGGATGAGGTAATTTATTGCATTTCATTTATTGTCATCCAAGCCATTAAACCTGTCGAAATCTCTAAAGCTTTTTCATCAATATCAAATGTAGAAGTGTGCACACCGTTAGTAATTCCTTTTTGCTTATTACCTGTTCCTAACCTATAAAAACAACTAGGTACTTTTTGTGTGATATATGAAAAGTCTTCAGCGGTCATGCGAAGCGGTAAATCTTCTACATTTTCTTTACCTAAATAATCAATTGCTAAAGCCTTGCAACGTGCTGTTAACTCGATATCATTTACCAAAAAAGGATAACCATTTTCAATATTAATATCGGCTGTTGCTTTGTATTTTTCACAAACAGATAGTATAATCGATTTTATTTTTTCTTTTACTTCAGCGCGCCAGGTTTCATCCATCGTTCTAAAAGTGCCAGCCAGATATACACTTGCAGGGATTATGTTTGTCGCTCCTTTCCCTTCAATTTTTCCGAATGCAACAACTGTTGGAATATGGTTATGACTATTTTTTGAAACACCATCTTCATCAAAATAAAAAGGAAATTCTTTTTCAATTTCTTGAATTATTGCAGATGCCGCATTTAAAGGATTGATATATTCTGCTGGCATTGCCGCATGACCACCTTTGCCATTAATTGTTATGTGTAGCTCGTCAGTACTGGCCATATACATGCCACTTCTAAAACCAACTTTGCCTACTTCCATACTTGGAAAAACATGTTGAGCAATTGCTAAATCAACTCTTGGGTTTTGCAATACACCAGCTTCAATCATTAACGATGCTCCGCCAGGCAAAACCTCTTCACCTGGTTGAAACATTATTTTTATTGTTCCGTTAAATGTGTGTTTTAATTTGTTTAAAATAATTGCCGTTCCTATTATTGATGCCGAATGCACATCGTGTCCACACGCATGCATAATGCCTGCATTTATTGATTTATAGTTTACATTGTTTTCTTCTTCAATAGGAAGTGCATCTAAATCGGCTCGCAATAAAATCGTTTTTGTTGTAGGATTATTTCCTTCAATAATTGCGATAATACCTGTTTCAACAATGTTTTTAGTGTATGTTATTTTATGTTTATCTAAAATGGAACAAATAAATTCAGATGTTTTATATTCTTTAAAAGATAACTCAGGATGCTTATGAATGTGTCGTCTAACAGAAATTATTTCGTTAAAAATTTCTTTTGATAATAATTTTATTTCTGAAATTTCATGTATCATAATTTCCCTTTTGCACCTGTTTTATTGAGTTGTTCTAATACGTCGTTGTATATTTGTTTTAGTATTAGAGGGTGTTTAGAGTAAAATAAAATTGAGGAATCAAATTTTGCTTTTTGACAATTATTATCTTTCAGCGGATTGAATAAATAAACAGAATCGATGTTTTGTCCATTTACTGTTTTTACGTTAATTCCAGATGCTCCTTCCGCTAAATAGCAGTCGGTAATTATTTTTATTGTTTCTTCTTTTGATAAAATATTTTTAGGAATTAATACCTCATCATTCTTTACCGAACAAGAAATTAAAACAATTGAGGTAATAGTAAAATATTTAAATACGCTTGATTTCATTAATAGTAAAATTAGCACTTGAAAGCATGTTTTTTAATTCTTCAAAAGAATTTAATAAACAAACGTTGTTTGGAAAGTTAATTACTTGATTGCTATGCTGAATTAACCTTCCCGACACTAGTATCAATTTATTTTTAAACGTTATTGAGATCGTGTTTAAATAGTCTTGTATTACTTTTTCCTCAATTGGATTTGTAAACGAGGTTAAAATTACATCTGGAGAAACAAGTTCGTTTACTTTTATTAAATCTTCATGAGGTACCGATTGACCAATATAAAAACATTTATGCCCTTTAGATTTTATTAAAAAATAACTGTATAAAAGACCTAATTCATGTAGTTCTTTATTAGGTAAATAAAGCAAAAATGTTTTTGGTTTTACTAATTTTTCTTCAAATAATCCATCAATTCCAACAATTAATTTTTGCCGAATTAAATGAGAAATAAAATGTTCTTGTACAGTATTTATTAGGCCCATTTGCCACATATTACCTACTTGTTTTAAAAACGGAAACACTACTTTTTCTATAGTGTTTTCAAAACCAAAATGAATAACACAATTCGAAATAATTTTTTCAAATTTCAACTCATCCATCTCCATCATACTAAAAACCAAATTATCTATTTGGTCACGTTCACTACTGTAGTTGTTAAGTATTATTTGAGCTTGATTTAAGATTTCGTCGTCTGGCAAAGTTGCTATTTTAGAAATTTTAAAGCCGTTACTGTTTAATAATGAAATGTTTAAAATTCTTTTTAAGTCTTCTGAAGAATAATATCTAATATTAGTATCAGAACGTTTCGGTTTAAGAATGCCATAGCGTTGCTCCCAAACTCTTAAAGTATGAGCTTTTACTCCCGAAAGCCTTTCTAAATCTTTTATAGCGTATTGCGTCTCCATTTTAATTTTTGTAAATATAAACAACTAAGCTAGTTTTATGTTTAAACAATTCGTTATGACTAAATAATTCAATAAACTTAGTCTAAATTTTTTTAGAATCTATGAATCGAAGTTTTTTTAAAAACGCAAACCTTATTTAGAATTAATATAAATTATGAAAATTGTTAATAAAATACAAAAATTCCTATTTAGTTATATAACATTCTGTTATTTTTGCACGGACATTTTTGTCATAATAATGTCATTAAGTTGCTTAAACACATACAAAATTAGATATAATTCTATGCATAACAATTTGTCTCATTTCTCTCTAAAACCCTTTATTTCTGCGGTTTTTCTGTTATTTGCTTTTTCTTTTAATGTTAAAGCACAAGATGGCGCTAAAATTTTCAAACAAAATTGTGCTGTTTGCCATGCGCTTACCGATCAAAAATTAACAGGCCCTGGTTTGTTAGGTGTTGCGGGCCGCGTTCCAAAGCCTGAGGCAGAATGGTTAACAAAATGGATTAAAAACAATAATAAGGTTATTGCTTCTGGAGATGCTTATGCAAAAACATTAGTTGCAAACAACGGTGGTACGGATGCCATGAGTGAATTTGAATTTTTAACTGACGATGAATTAAAAGCTTTAGTTGCTTATGTAATTGCTCCTCCTGTTGATGTTACCCCTTTAACTACAACTACCGTTGGAAATGCTGGCGAAGTAGTTGAAGAAGCAAAAGGTGCAATTGACCCATTATATTTATTATTAGGATCTATTGTTTTATTAGCAATTATAGTTGGCGCTTTAAGAAGTGTTCGTCATTCATTAGCAAATTCATTTAATAAAACAGAAGGAAAACCAGAAGTTCCTGAAATGACTTTCGGTCAAGAAATAAAACATTGGATGAGCGGTCACCGTCGTTTAGTTGGTGTTTTCGGAATCATTATTTTATTTGTTGGAATGAAATCTTGTTGGAACGCTTGTTACAATTTAGGTGTGTATTATGATTATACAACTCAAAAAGGTTACAAGCCTGAACAACCAATTAAATTTTCACATAAGATTCACGCTGGTGATAATGAAATAGCTTGTCAATATTGCCATAACACAGTTGAAAAATCTCGTCACGCAGGTATTCCTTCTGTTAACGTTTGTATGAATTGCCATAAAGGAATTCAAAAAGGACCTCAATATGGCGAAACAGAAATTCAAAAAATTTATGATGCTTCTGGATTTAATCCAAAAACAGGAACTTATGATAAACCTGAAAATCCTTTAAAATGGATTAAAGTTCACACATTGCCTGATCATGTTTATTTTAATCACTCACAACACGTTGTTGTAGGTAAACAAGAATGTGCTACTTGCCACGGAGATTTAAAGAAAATGACAGTTGCTGAGCAAAAAACTCCATTAACAATGAAATGGTGTATTGAGTGTCACAGAAAAACAGAAGTTTCAATGGAAGGTAACGCCTACTACGACAAAATTCATAAAGCATTAAAAGAGAAATACAAAGGGCAATTTGGTGTTAAGTTTACGGTTGAATCAATCGGAGGACTTGAATGTGCTAAATGTCACTATTAATTGTTAAAAACCGGTAATTACAAGAAATATAAAACATGTCAATGTCAAAAAAATACTGGAAAGGCTTACCTGAACTAAACAACAGCGAAGACTTTGTACAAAGCAAAAACAATGAGTTTGCAGAAACTTTACCAATGGAAGATTTTCTTACTGGTGATGATGCAAAAACAAATGGCACTAGCCGTAGAGATTTCTTAAAAGTAATGGGTTTTAGTACTGCTGCTGTTGCATTAGCTGCTTGCGAAACGCCTGTTAATAAAGCAATTCCTTACGTTGTTAAGCCAGAAGAAGTTACACCTGGTGTAGCAAATTTTTATGCTTCCACTTTTTATGATGGACATGATTACGCATCAATTTTAGTTAAGACGCGCGAAGGCCGTCCCATTAAGATCGAAGGAAATGAGTTGTCTAAAGTAAGTAATGGTGCAACAAGTGCTCGTGTTCAATCTTCTGTATTGAGTTTGTACGATGGCGCTCGTTTAAACGGTCCATTAGCAAAAGGAAATCCTACTACTTGGAAAAATGTTGATGATGCTGTTTCAAATTCTTTATCTGTTGGTCAAGCTGTATTATTAAGTTCTACAATTATCAGCCCTTCTACAAAAGCTGTTATTGCTGAATTTATTTCAAAATATCCAAATGCTAAGCATGTAACATACGATGCAATTTCTTATTCAGCATTAATTAATGCAAATAAAAATGTATTCGGAAAATCAGTTGTTTCTTCTTATGATTTTTCAAAAGCAAAAACTATAGTTGGTATTGCTTGTGATTTTTTAGGAACTTGGTTAAACCCAATCGAATTTGCAAATCAATATAGCAAAACTCGTAAGGTAAATCGTGAAAATTTAGAAATGAGTAAACATTACCATTTCGAAGCTACATTATCTTTAACTGGTGCTAATGCCGATGAGCGTTACACGGTTAAACCATCTGAGTTTGGAAAAGTTATAGCGGCATTATATAATCAAGTTGCAAGTGCTACAGGAAATGCAAAAGTATCTGAAGGGAAAATTGGAAATGCTGAGGCGTCTAAAGCAATTGCTAAAGCAGCAAAAGAATTAGTTGAAAACAAAGGAAATTCAATTGTTGTTTGTGGTTATAACGACGAGGCTTGTCAAACTTTAGTTAATGGCATTAATAAAATGCTTAATAACTATGGCAAAACAGTTGATGTTGAATTACATTTTAATTTAAAACAAGGCAACGATAAAGAATTTATTGACCTAGTTGCTGATATGAATGCTGGTAAGGTTGGTACTTTAATGACTTATCACTGTAATCCAATTTATACTGCACCTGCATCAATGAAATTCGAAGCAGCATATAAAAAAATTGCAACAAAAGTTTCCTTTTCTCAATATTTAGATGAAACTTCAATGCTTGCTGATTATGTTTGTCCAGATAATAATTATTTAGAATCTTGGGGTGATGCAAATCCAAAACGTGGTCACTATTCATTACAACAACCTACAATTAACCAAATATTTAGAGCTCCTAGTTACGAAGGAACTCGTCAAGTACAAGATACATTATTGAAATGGTCGGGTGTTAAAACTGATTATTTAGCATATTTGCAAGGATATTGGCATAATCATGTATTTCCTCAACAAGGTAAATATTTAGATTTTGCTTCTTTTTGGGCTCATACTTTACACGATGGTGTTTTAAAAGTTACTGTGGTTAAGGATATTCCTTTTGCTCCAGTAAAAATAGATTCAACTGGTAAAATTGAAGCTACAGGCGTAGCTGCAATTGTTGCTGATTTAGTTGATACTGTTGCTCCACAAACTGTCCTTAGTCAAATAAAACATGTGGAATTAATTCCAGCTGTTGAAACAACTTATCCAACTGCAGATTATAGTAAAGCAGCAACACTTGCTACTTCTTCTAAAGGTGGTGAGTTTGAGTTAGTAGTTTACGAAAAAGTAGGTTTGGGAAATGGAAATCAAAGTAATAATCCATGGTTAATGGAATTACCAGATCCTATATCTAAAGTAACTTGGGATAATTACATTACAATGAGCCCTGCTGATGTAGCTAAAATGGGTTTAAATGAAATGAAACGTCAAGATATTATTGGTTCTATTGCAGAATTAACAGTAAATGGTGTTACTATAAAAATTCCTGTTTATCCTCAACCTGGTCAAATGGAAGGAACCATTGGTTTAGCAGTTGGCTATGGTAGAACAGGAAAAAACATGAAAGTTGCATTAGGTGTAGGGCAAAATGCTTATCCTTTTGTAACAGTTGCAAACGATACATTAACAAGTTCTAATTTATCAGTTTCTGTTAAAAAAACATCTGAAGAGCATAAATTTGCAGCAACTCAAATTCACCACACTATCATGGGTCGTGAAGAATATTTATTACGTGAAGTTTCTTTAAAAGAATATAAAAACAAAGAGAAAGAAATTTGGAATCCAATTGCTGCATTACCTGCACATGGTGGAGGAAAAACACCAATTGCAGCAGTTGATTTATGGGATGAATTTCCAAGAATTAATCACAAATGGGGTTTAACAATTGATATGACTTCTTGTATTGGATGCGCAGCTTGTGTTGTAGCTTGTACTGTTGAAAATAATGTACACGTTGTAGGAAAAGAAGAAGTTGGTAAAACTCGTGAAATGCACTGGTTACGTATTGATCGTTATTATACATCTGATATGACTAAAGACAGAGCTCAAGAAGAGAATGTTGGCGGAAAACAAATGTATTTAGATATGGAAAATCCTTCAAATAATCCGAAGGTTACTTTCCAACCAATGATGTGTCAACATTGTAATCACGCTCCTTGCGAAACAGTTTGTCCGGTTTTAGCAACTAGTCATAGTTCGGAAGGATTAAATATGATGACTTATAACCGATGTATAGGTACTCGTTATTGCGCAAACAACTGTCCATTTAAAGTACGTCGTTTTAACTGGTTTAATTATATCGCTAACGATATGTTTACTGACATTAATCCTGCGCAACAAGATTTAGGACGTATGGTATTAAATCCAGATGTTGTAGTTCGTAGTCGTGGTGTAATGGAAAAATGTTCTATGTGTGTTCAACGTATACAGGCAGGTAAATTAGTTGCAAAAACAGCTAAAATGCCAATCTTAGACGGAGCAATTAAAACTGCATGTCAACAAGCTTGTCCAACAAACGCCATTATGTTTGGTGATGCAAATGATGAAACTGCAGAAATTACAAAGTGGAGAGGTGATGATAAAAACTACGTTCTTTTAGAAGAAGTAGGTATTAAACCAACGGTTTCTTATTTGTTAAAAGTAAGAAATCAAGAAGAGGAAATGCACACTCACGCTGCTCATGCTGCAACTAAACATGAAGAAAAAGCAGAAGGACACAAAGAAGAACACCATTCTTAAAAACAATTAAAAAATTAAATTATAAATTCTGAATTAATAATAATATGCACGCAGAATCACAGATAAGAGAACCTTTGATATTAGGTAACAAAACTTACCGAAACATCACCGACGATATTATTGCGCCAATAGAAGGTAAGGCAAATAGATTATGGTATATTTTGTTTACTATATCTGCTTTAGGTTTTATGTGGGGTATAGGATGTTTATCGTACACAATTGGAGTTGGTATTGGAGCCTGGGGTTCTAATAACGGTGTTGATTGGGCTTGGGACATTACTAATTTCGTATGGTGGATTGGTATTGGACATGCCGGCACATTAATTTCAGCAGTATTATTGCTGTTCCGTCAAAAATGGCGTATGGCAATTAACCGATCTGCCGAAGCGATGACGATTTTCGCTGTACTTTGTGCGGCTATTTTCGTAACTCTTCACACTGGTCGTCCTTGGTTAGATTATATGTTATTCCCTTTACCAAATCAATTTGGTTCTATTTGGCCTAACTTTAACTCTCCTTTGTTATGGGACGTTTTTGCAATTTCTACTTATGCAACTGTATCAATCGTTTTTTGGTACATTGGTTTAATTCCCGATTTTGCAATGATTAGAGATAGAGTTGTTAAACCAAAAATGAAAAAGATCTACAGTTTATTAAGCTTTGGTTGGGGTGGAAGCGCTCGTCACTGGAGTCGTTTTGAAGAAGTATCTTTAGTATTAGCAGGGTTATCTACACCATTAGTATTCTCGGTTCACTCTATTGTATCAATGGACTTTGCTACATCAATTTTACCAGGATGGCATACAACTATTTTCCCTCCTTATTTCGTATCAGGTGCGGTATTCTCTGGATTCGCAATGGTATTAACATTAATGTTAATCGTTCGTAAAGTATACAAATTAGAAGCATATATTACAGTTAAACATGTTGAATACATGAATATTGTAATTATAGTTACTGGTTCTATTGTAGGTGTTGCTTATTTAACTGAATTATTCATGGCTTGGTATTCTGGTGTTGAATGGGAACAATACGCTTTCTTAAATAGAGCAACTGGTCCTATGGCTTGGGCTTATTGGATTATGATGACGTGTAATGTTATTTCACCACAATTGTTTTGGTTCAAAAAATTGCGTACAAGTTTAGCATTTACATTTGTATTGTCGATTGTAGTAAATATCGGTATGTGGTTCGAACGTTTTGTAATTATCGTTCCGACATTATGTCGTACTTATTTACCATCTACTTGGAATTCATATCACCCTACATTTGTTGACGTTGGTATTTTTGTGGGAACAATTGGAATGTTCTTCACATTGTTTTTACTTTATTCTCGTACTTTTCCAGTAATTGCTCAAGCAGAATTAAAATCAATTTTGAAAGCATCTGGTGAAGAACAAAAGAAACTTGCAGCAGAGCACGGACACTAATATTAGAAAAGAAACAAATATTTAGATTTATTTAAATAAGAATATGATAACAAAAAACATTATACACGGCATATTTTCAGATGAGGTTCCTTTAATTGAAGCTTGTAAGAAATTACGTTCGTCAGGTATTCGTATAAACGAAGTTTATACACCTTTTCCTTTACATGGTATTGATCCAATTATTGGCGTACCAAGAACTCGTTTAGCAATTTGTGCTTTTATTTATGGCTTAACTGGTTTAGGATTAGCTACATTAATGATGTGGTACATGATGATTAGCGATTGGAATGCTGATATTGGTGGTAAACCAAATTGGAGTTATTATTTTAATATCCCTGCATTTATTCCAATTTCTTTTGAAGCAACAGTATTTTGTGCAGCTCATGGAATGGCGTTAACTTATTTATTACGTTGTATGTTAGTACCAGGTGCCCGTCCTAAAAACCCAGATCCTCGCACAACTGATGATAAGTTTATGATTTATTTAGAGTTAAACGAAGAGCAATCAAAAAAAGCAGATGAAATTTTACGTTCTGAAGGCGCTGAAGAGGTTAACTATAAAGGAACTTTAGTTATTGAAGCAAAATATTAATAGTACAAAACAAAATTAAATATAATACTGATGAATATATCTTATAAAAATTTGAAACTTATTACTTGCGGAACTTTCGCTGTGATTTTAGTTGCAGGTTTTACATCATGTGGTAAAAAGGATTTAAATAGTCCAGGGTTTGAATTTATGCCCGATATGTACCGCTCTCCATCTGTAGAAAATTACGGAACTTATATTATTGGTGATGACACTTTAAACAGTGCAATGTTGCCAGTTAAAGGAACAATTTGCAGAGGATTTATTCCTTATGCTTATCCAAATACAGTTGAAGGTTATGAGCAAGCTGGTTTATATTTGAAAAATCCAATAGCATTAACTCCTCAAGTTGAATTAGATGGAGAAGCTTTATATGGTAAATTTTGTGTTCACTGTCATGGTGCTGCAGGATTAGGTGATGGTAAAGTTGGAGCAAAATTACCTGGTCCACCGCCAGCATACAATGGCGCATTAAAAGATTTACCCGAAGGAAAAATATTTCATTCAATTACCTATGGTAAAAATTCAATGGGAAATCATGCTAGTATTTTAAATACACAAGAACGTTGGACTTTAGTACATTATGTGCAAAAATTACAAGGACCAAAAACAGTAGTTGCTGATTCTACAGCTAAGGCTGTTCTAACAGCAACAGTAGTTGAAAAGATTCCATCACCTGTTCACTAATTAATTAAACGAATTCATAGAGACATAACCGAATTACAAAAATATGAACACAGATAAATTAAATTTCGTATTTCCTTCAAAAACAAAAATAATATCAATGATATTGATGGCAGTTGGATTAGTATCCATTGTTTGCATGTTTGTTTTTGATACTAATGTTGAAGATCATCACTATCAACATAATCGTGCTTGGGCAAACCTTTTTGCAGGTTCTTTTTATTTTATGGGAATTGCTTTAGCTTCAGTATTCTTTTTGGCATTGCAATATGCTGCAGAATCAGGTTGGTCAACTACTATAAAGCGTTTAATGGAAGCTGTTATTTCATTTTTACCTTATGGTTTATCATGTTTATTACTAATATTTATCTGTGGCCAAATTCATCTTAATACTATTTACCCTTGGATGGCTGAAGGAGTTTCTGATATAAATTCTCCAAATTATGATGCTGTAATTGCTGGGAAAAGTGGCTATTTTGGTGTTTTTTGGTGGGTTAGAACCATTTTATATATGGTTGCTTGGGTTTTATTTGCTTGGAAATTAAGAAAGAATTCAAGCGATGCAGATGCTTTAGGAATTGAAGAATCGAAAGGGTTTCATTGGAAAAACATTAAGCTAAGTGCTTATTTTTTAGTTCTTTTTGCTTACACTTCATCTACTGCTGCTTGGGATTGGTTAATGAGTATTGATACTCATTGGTTTTCTACTATGATGGGTTGGTATGTGTTTTCTGGAATGTGGGTAAGCTCAATGATTACAATTACATTATTGGTTGTTTGGTTGAAGAAAAATGGGTATTTAGAATTTGTTACTGAAAGTACAGTTCATGATATTGGTAAATGGATGTTTGCAATATCTTTCTTATGGACATATTTATATTTCTCCCAATTTATGCTTATTTGGTATGCTGATATTCCTGAAGAAGTTGTTTATTACAAAACACGTTGGGAATCTTATAAGGCATTAATGTGGGCTGTTTTCTTTGTTAACTTTTTATTCCCAATGGTATTATTGATGAGCCGTGATTCTAAACGTAATTTCTACTTCTTAGTTTTTGTTGGAACAATTATTTTTATTGGTCATTATTTAGATATGATTATGATTGTAATGCCAGGAACTGTTGGTCATAATTGGACTGGTTTAAGTTGGATGGAAATCGGAAATTTCTTATTCTTTTTAGGAATATTCATTTATGTTGTATTAACAAATCTTGCAAAACGCCCATTATTGGTGAAAAACCATCCGTTTTTATCAGAAAGTTTACACCATTCTTATTAATCAATAACATAACACACTAATAAATAGAACTATAAATTTTTATATCATATGAAATTATTAATTTTAATCGGACTTGTACTCTTAATAATAGCTGTTCATCAGCTGATGCGTGTTGTTGAGTTATCTCGACAATTTAAAAACACCAAGGAATGGAATGTTACAGAAAGTGACAATACATTTAATGGGAAATTAATGCTGAGTTTTGGTATATTGTTTTTTGTACTTTTATTATGGCAAATAGATCGTTGGGAAGATAACTCTTTACCAGGAGCTGCATCTGTTCACGGTTTAAATATAGATTCTTTATGGAATGTTAATATGTGGATAATTACCATTGCTTCTATTTTAACAAATGGTGCTTTATTTTATTTTGCATATAAGTACTCAGGTAAAGATAAAACTAAAGCTACGTTCTTAGCTCACGATAATCGTTTAGAAATGGCTTGGACAATTGTACCTGCGGTTGTTTTAGCAGGTATTATTATTTTTGGATTAAAATTTTGGAACGAAATAACTGACCGTTCAACTGATCCTAATAAAATTACAATTGAACTTTATGCAAAACAATTTGATTGGAGTGTTCGTTATGCGGGTCAAGATAAAACATTAGGATTAACTGATTACCGTCAGATAGATGGGGGAAATAGTGTTGGAATGGATACTTTAGACGCCAATGGATATGATGATATTATTGTAAAGAATGAATTTCATATTCCTGTTAACAGAGAGATTGAATTCAAAATGCGTTCACGAGATGTAATTCACTCTGCTTTTATGCCTCACTTTAGAGCCCAAATGAATTGTGTACCAGGAATGATTACGGAATTTAAATTTACTCCAAATAAAACTACCGCTGATATGAGAAAAGATCCTTATGTTATTCAGTTAATGAAAGGAATTAATGATGCGCGCGCAAAAGATAATAAGGAAGCCGTAGAGTTTGATTACATTTTACTGTGTAATAAAATTTGTGGAGCCTCGCATTATAACATGCAGATGACAATAATTGTAGAAAGTGAAAAAGATTACAATACATGGATAGCTAAACAAAAAGTAGTAAAAACATTAGCTTCAAAATAAATTTTAAATAAAGATTGTTTACTAAATAAAAGAACTAAAAATGGCAAACGCACATTCAATAGATTTATCAGAACACGCTGGACATCACGAGCATGATCATGCTCATGAAGAGCATCATCAATCATTTGTTGCTAAATATGTATTTAGTCAGGATCATAAAATGATTTCTCGTCAGTTTTTATTAACGGCAGTAGTTATGGCTGTAATAGCGATGACAATGTCTATTATTTTCCGTATGCAACTTGCTTGGCCAGGAGAAAAATTTGCCTTTATTAATGCAATGCTTGGTGATAAATGGGGTAAAGATGGAATATTAGATCCAAATATGTATTTAGCTTTGGTTACAATACATGGTACTATTATGGTTTTCTTTGTTTTAACTGGCGGCTTGTCTGGTACATTTGCCAATCTCTTAATCCCTTTTCAAGTTGGAGCGCGTGATATGGCTTCTGGGTTTTTGAACATGCTTTCTTACTGGTTTTTCTTTGTTTCTAGTGTTATCATGTTATCTTCATTATTTATTGATGATGGTCCTGCTTCAGGAGGGTGGACAATTTACCCCCCATTATCGGCATTACCAGAGGCTATGCCAGGTTCGAAATTAGGGATGACAATGTGGTTAATTTCTATGACCTTATTTGTTGTTTCTTCTTTATTAGGCGGTATAAACTACATCGTTACAATTATTAACTTGCGTACAAAAGGAATGAAAATGACGCGTATGCCATTAACAATGTGGGCTATTTTAATTACAGCTATTTTAGGTGTATTATCTTTCCCAGTTTTAGTTTCTTGCGTTGTTTTATTAATTTGTGATAGAAGTTTAGGGACTAGTTTTTACCTTTCAGATATTTATATTGGTGGCCGCGCATTAGATAATGTTGGCGGGAGCCCTGTATTATTTGAACATTTATTTTGGTTTTTAGGTCACCCAGAAGTTTACATTGTAATATTACCAGCTTTAGGAATCACATCTGAAATTATTGCAACTAACTCTCGTAAGCCAATTTTTGGTTATAGAGCTATGATTGGTTCCATGCTAGCAATTGGGTTTTTATCATTTATTGTTTGGGGTCATCATATGTTTATTACAGGGATGAATCCTTTCTTAGGCTCTGTTTTTGTATTTACCACATTATTAATTGCAATTCCTTCTGCTGTAAAAGCATTTAACTATATCACAACTTTATGGAAAGGAAATATACAATACACGCCTGCAATGTTATTTTCTATTGGTTTAGTTTCTTCTTTTGTAACGGGTGGTGTTACTGGTATTATCTTAGCTGATTCAACTTTAGATATTAATGTACATGATACTTATTTTGTTGTTGCCCATTTTCATATCGTAATGGGTTTGTCAGCAATCTTTGGGATGTTTGCAGGTGTATATCACTGGTTCCCTAAATTATTTTTGCGAATGATGAATAAGAAATTAGGGTACTTCCATTTCTGGACAACTTTTGTTTGTGCTTATGGTGTGTTTTTTCCAATGCACTTTTTAGGGCTTGCTGGTGTTCCTCGTCGTTATTATACTAACAGTAATTTTCCAATGTTTGATAACTTAGTCGACATTAACGAAATTGTAACAGTTTTCGCAATATTAGGAGCTTTATCTCAAGTAATATTTTTATTCAATTTCTTTTATAGTATTTTCAAAGGAGAAAAATCGCCGCAAAACCCTTGGAATTCTAACACATTAGAATGGACTACTCCAATGGCAAACATTCATGGAAACTGGCCTGGCGCTTTACCTGTTGTTCATCGTTGGGCTTATGATTATAGCAAGCCGGGCGCGGAAAGAGATTTTATACCTCAAACGGTTCCGTTAGCAGAAGGTGAACATGATAATGGCGGACATTAATTAAAATATAAAAATCCCGAAATTTATTTCGGGATTTTTTTTGAGTATTATTTTGAGTAACTCTTAAGTCGTTAAACTAATCTTTATTTTAACTTTAATTCTAAAATAAATAGTATTATAATATTGCAATATAGATAAACTACATGCTCCACGTAATATTATAACTCAATCATTATCTTTGATAAAAATAAATTATGCAAGTATTTAAATTTGGTGGGGCTTCGGTTAAAGATGCAGAAGCTGTAAAAAATGTAGCAGAGGTTTTAAAACAATTTCCTAACCAAAAATTATGTGTTGTAATTTCTGCTATGGGAAAAATGACAAATGCTTTGGAAAAACTTGCAAATGCTTTTTTTTATAATTCAGAAAATGCAAATGATATTTTAGAAGAAATAAAACAATTTCATTTTTCAATATGTTCACAGTTATTTTCTGAAAATACGCACCCAATTTATAATGAATTAGAAAATACTTTTGTTGAATTACATTGGGCAATTGAAGATGAGCCAACGCATAGTTATGATTTCGAATACGATCAAATAATAAGTATGGGTGAAACAATTTCAACTAAAATTATTTCTGCTTATTTAAACGAAATAGGTATTTTAAATAAATGGGTTGATGCAAGAGGATTAATACAAACTGATAATACCTATCGTGAAGGGAAAGTTGATTTTGAATTGACGGAAGTATTGGTTACTTCTCAAATTATGCCGATTTTAAAAACCATTGATATTGTTGTAACGCAAGGGTTTATTGGTGGAACATCAGAAAATTTTACAACTACATTAGGAAGAGAAGGTTCGGATTATACTGCCTCTATTATTGCTTATTGTTTAAATGCAGAAAGTGTTACCATTTGGAAAGATGTGCCAGGCGTTTTAAATGCTGATCCAAAATGGTTTAATAAAACAAAAAAAATTGATCAGTTAAGTTATCAGGACGCAATTGAATTAACTTATTATGGAGCAACAGTAATTCATCCTAAAACCATTAAACCTTTACAAAACAAAAACATTCCATTATTTGTAAAATCATTTTTACACCCAAAAGAAGTTGGTAGTGTTATTAAAGACGGAGAAAACAGATTAAATATCCCTTCATATATTTTTAAAATTAACCAAGTATTAATTTCTATTCAACCAAAAGATTTTTCGTTTATAGCAGAAGATAATCTAAGCGATATTTTCGAAGTGTTTGCAAGGTGTAGCGTGAAAATTAATTTAATGCAACTTTCTGCCATTAGTTTTTCTGTTTGTTGCGACCACGATATAAATAAAATTCAAAATTTAGTTAATGAGCTTCAGCAAACATTTAAGGTGCTATATAATTCGAATTTAGAATTAATGACTGTAAGGTATTATACGCCTGAGATAATAGAATCGTTAATTAAAAATAAAATTATTTTATTAGAACAAAGAAGTCGTTTTACTGTGCAAATGGTTATGAAAAACGAAACTGGAGTTTAATTTATTTTATTAATTTTACACTGATGGCATTAAATTCTCAAAACATAGGCGCGCCTCCAGGAACTTTATTTTATAATGGAGAAGTAAGAACTGAACCTGTAAAAATAACGTTGATTGAGTTTAATGAAACGGAATATTTTGAAGATGAATATTACAATTTAGAGGATTGTATTTCGCACGTTAAACCAAACATGGTTAAATGGATAAATGTTGGAGGTATACACAAGCCTGATTTAGTTGAACAAATTGGAAAAATTTACAATATACATCCGCTAACACTTGAGGATATTGTTCATATTGATCAACGTCCAAAGTTTGAAGATTATGAACACTATGTTATTGCTATGATGAAAATGATCAGTT
The DNA here is from genome assembly GCA_903928655.1 of uncultured Bacteroidota bacterium. Classification (GTDB taxonomy): domain Bacteria; phylum Bacteroidota; class Bacteroidia; order B-17B0; family Aurantibacillaceae; genus UBA4416. The sequence goes on along the minus strand of CAIYSA010000051.1, from coordinate 5,482 downwards.
ATTCATCACAGGTGGATTCAGAACAATTAGCAATTATTCTTTTAGATAACACGGTAATTTCTTTTCAAGAACCTCACGGTGGAGATGCTTTTGATATTATTAGAAACAGATTAAGAACTGCAAAAGGAAGGGTTAGAAAATTGGGGGCGGATTATCTAGCCTACGCATTAATGGATGCTGTTGTTGATTGTTATTTTACTTGTATCGAAAAAATTGGAGATAAAGTTGAAGAAATTGAGGAGGATATTATTAATAGTTCAGACAAGAAGTCGTTACTCGAACTCTATCATCTAAAGCGTGAAATGATATATTTACGTAAACAAGTTTGGCCACTTCGTGATATGATTAACAATATGGTTAGATCCGAAACAAATTTAATAAATCCATCAACTGATATTTATTTACGGGATTTAAATGATCATGTTACTCGTATTATTGATACGGTGGAAACCTATAGAGATTTGCTTTCAGGCATTATGGATATTTATCTGAGTACCAACGCAAATAAGATGAATGAAGTAATGAAGGTTTTAACGATAATGTCATCCATTTTTATTCCAGTTACATTTATCGTTGGTGTTTATGGAATGAATTTCGAAAATATGCCAGAACTAAAAACGCAAAACGGCTATTATCTAATTTGGGGAATAATGCTTTCTGTTATCTTAGGATTACTTTTTTATTTTAAAAAGAAAAAGTGGATGTAATTACTTAAACTTAATTCACTAAAATTTATTTAACTCAAATTATAGTAAAAGCGTAAGCCAAAACCATTTTGCATTCTAAACTTAGGATTATAACCAATACTAATTCTATCATACGACGGACTATAAAGCAATTGAACGGTGTACTTTGGATTTATTGTTAAGTGTAATCCGATGCCTCCAAAAGCTCCTATTCCAGCGCCTATCAAATATTTTGGACTATAAGTATTGTATGGTTGTTGGTTGTAAATGCTCATCAAATCAATAGTGATATTATTTGCTCCGTTAAACGAACTACTAGTGAGGTAAGCAATGTTCTTTTGTGCTTTCGAAAAAATAACATTTAAGCCACCTTCTAACATAAAATTTAATTTCTTATTGTTTCCAATTATTTTTTGGTAACCTAGCTGCATCATTAAGCGCTGTTCGCCACCAGTAATAGTAAATTGATTTTGTATTGGCTGACTCTGAAAACCATTACTTGTTGTTGTAGAACTAATTGTGAATTTCCCATTTACAATTAATTTTGAAGCATTGATATTAAATGTAATGTTAGTTTTTTTATCTACTTGAAAACGCGTATTTAATCCAACTAAAAATGTGGTTGTATATCTTAAATTAGTTGGCATATCCTGTTCATTAAAATACCAGTCTTTATGATCAACATTTAAAAGCTGAGCAATTAAATCAACACCGTTGTATCCTCCGCCATAAACATTTACTATCTGATTGTATAAAAGACTGTTTGCAAAAGTATTTCTAACCCCAAACTCATCAAAACCATAACCATCAAATAAACTAGCACTACTTTTGTTTGCCCAATATGCACCAACATATACCCCAGCATGAAAGCTTTTTTGTTTTTGTTTTACACTCGTTTCATCTTCAATTAAAGAATCATTTTCTTGTGCAAATGATATGTTAAACAAAAGCACGAAGCTTATCAAAAAAAGTTGTTGTAATTTATTAAAAGAAAATCTCATACTCAAAATTAGAAATTTTTGAATATATATTTATAAAAACATCAATTTATTATTATTTAATTCTGTGATTTAAGAATAGCACTCATTAAGATTTTGCGAGCTAAAAAAATCCTACTTTTTATTGTGCCTAATGGTAATTTCATTTCAGTTGCAATTTCCTCGTATTTATATCCGCTGTAATATCTTGTAAAAGGAATTTTATATTGGTCTTCTAGCTTTTCAATTTTGTTATAAATATCTTTTGCAGCTAATCTTGACTCCGTAAAGTCTTGATAATTGTTTTTCCAAGCCCTTGCCATAGCAACATCAGAATTAGTTTGCATAATTTGTTTCGTTCTCACAGATCGCCTATATGAATTAATAAAAGTGTTTTTCATAATTGTAAATAACCAAGCTCTAAAGTTTGTGCTGTCCTCAAATTTATCTTTATATGTAATAGCTTTTACAAAAGTATCTTGTAGTAAATCTAATGCATCATCTGTATTATGGGTTAAACTCATCGCAAAATTATTTAGCGATTGTTTTTCATTTGTTAGTTTAGTGTTGAATTCGATAGCGGTCATAATGTTTTTGTTTAACGTTATTATTAAAAGATTAAACAAATATACATTTTGTTTAATAAAATGAATAAATTGTTAAACAAAATAACTCTAAAAAATTCTAATCAGCTGTTTATCAATGATTTAAATTTTATTTTTACTATTGTTTTTTAAGGTTTTAGTCAGCAAACCTAATTTTATAAATTAATTTAATTTTATGATTAGCTATTTCATAAATTGTGAATACTAAGTTGAAACTGTTTGCAGTAAACAAAAGCATTTTATTTAACTTCGAAAAAAATTATAATCATGTCGCAAGAGCTTAGTGAACAAGAAGAATTAAGAAGAGAAAAATTAGCTGAACTAAAGAGGTTAGGCATCGATCCATATCCAGCAGAAGAGTTTAAGGTAAATGTTACAGCAAAGGACATTAAAGAAAATTATGAACGCGATAAATTAAATTATAAAGACATTAGCTTTGCTGGTCGTATAATGAGTATACGTGATATGGGGAAGGCTGCATTTGCTGTATTACAAGATAGTACAGACCGTATACAAATTTATGTTCGTCGTGATGATATTTGTCCAAATGAAGATGACAAAGTATTATATGATGTTGTTTGGAAAAAGCTAATAGATTTAGGAGATATTATTGGTATTGAAGGATATGTGTTTACAACAAAAACAGGCGAAACATCTATTCATGTAACTAATTTCAAATTGTTGTGTAAATCATTAAAACCATTGCCCGTTGTAAAAACAGATGAAGAAGGAAAGTCTTTTGATGAAGTAACCGACCCTGAGTTTCGTTATCGCCAACGTTATGTGGATTTGATTATTAATCCAAAAGTTAAAAAAACATTTGAGCAACGCACAAAAATTATTACATCAATTCGTAATTTTTTAAACGATCATGGGGCTTTAGAAGTTGATACACCTGTATTACAATCTATACCCGGCGGTGCAGCTGCTCGCCCATTTTTAACTCATCACAACGCTCTAGATATGCCATTGTATTTGCGCATAGCAAATGAATTATATTTAAAACGCTTAATTGTTGGCGGTTTTGATTGGGTGTATGAGTTTAGTAGAAATTTTCGTAACGAAGGAATGGATAGAACCCACAATCCAGAGTTTACTGTATTAGAATTTTATGCTGCATATCGCGATTATTTTTGGATGATGAATACCACCGAAAAATTATTAGAAAAAATTGCAATGGATTTGCATGGAACTACTGAATTAACTGTTGGAGATAAATCAATTAGTTTTGCACCTCCTTTCAAACGCATCACTATTTTTGATGCGATAAAAGAACATACAGGTGTAGACGTGAGTAAAATGGACGAGGTTGAATTAAGAAATGTATGCAAAACCTTGCATATTGAGATTGATGAAACGATGGGTAAAGCTAAATTAATTGACACTTTATTCGGTGAGAAATGCGAAGGAAATTATATTCAGCCAACTTTCATTACTGATTATCCAGTTGAAATGAGTCCTTTAACAAAAAAACACAGAACGGAAGAAGGATTAGTAGAACGATTTGAATTAATGATAAACGGGAAAGAAATAGCAAATGCTTATTCTGAATTAAATGACCCAATTGATCAACGTGAACGTTTTGAGGAACAAGTAACATTGATGGAACGTGGAGATGATGAAGCAATGTTTATTGATTATGATTTTTTACGTGCCTTAGAATATGGGATGCCGCCAACTGCTGGTATTGGTTTTGGTATTGATAGATTATGTATGTTGTTAACCAATCAACCATCAATACAAGATGTTTTGTTATTTCCTCAAATGCGCCCCGAAACTAAACTAGAAGTGATTTCCGAATAAAAAACACATTATGCGCAAAACGTTATACATCTTAATTTTTTTATTTACACTATGTTTAGTGTCTTGTAAAGATGATGTTAAAGCTGTGGCACAAAAACCACGCATCTTTCCTGAATATAATGTAGCGCTTGATGAAATTATAAGGTCTAAAGATGGCGTAATTCGAGGAGTAGATTTAAACTCTCAGGCTTTGATAATTACAAAAGCGGAAACAAAGCAACCCTCAGAAGTCGATTTAGAGTTTTTGTATTTTGAATATGACATCGATAGTATCACAAATTATTCGGTAACTTATAATTTAAAAAATGATAGTTTGGATGAAGTTGAAGTACAGATTAATTGTAAAGATTTAGATTTAAGTTCAACTTTATTTAATGACTTAAAAACTTACTATGAGAAAAAACTACCGAATCCAACTGAAGATAAAGGCTATGTTGTTTACAATTGTTTTGAAGGTCAGCGTAAGCCGTTTGTTGTTTCTCTTACCGATAATAGCACGCCAACACAAGGCATTATTAATTTGGTTATTTATAAAGATAAATAATTCTCTTAAAAAATATAAATTATTTTTATGTCTAAAGGAAAACTCATAATATTTTCAGCCCCATCTGGCTCTGGTAAAACAACTATTGTAAGGCATTTATTAAAAAAATTTCCAAATCAATTAGAGTTTTCTATTTCTGCTACAAGTCGCCCAAAGAGAGGCGTAGAAGAAAATGGAAAAGACTACCATTATTTATCAGTTGATGAGTTTAAACAAAAAATTGATAATAAAGAATTTTTGGAGTGGGAAGAAGTTTATACCGATACTCATTATGGAACATTGAGAAGTGAAGTGGATCGGATTTGGGCAAAAGGAAAAAATGTAATTTTTGATATTGACGTTGAAGGCGGATTAAATTTAAAAAATTTATTTGGCGATATTGCTTTATCTGTTTTTGTAATGCCACCAAGCATCAAAATATTAGAAGAGCGATTAAACACTAGAAGTACAGACAGCACTGAGAGCATCGCAAGACGAGTAGCTAAAGCAGAAAAAGAAATTAAAACAGCAGATTTATTTGATACTTTTATTTTAAACGAAGTGCTGGAAGAAGCTTTTGTGAAAGCAGAAAAAGTTGTTATTGATTTTTTATCAAAATAACTTGAATCTAAAATTTTTCTAAATCATGGTTGGTTAACTTGCAATTAATCCATTCTCCATCTAATGCGGAATCGTACTTTTTGTAAAAATCAATGGCTGTTTTATTCCAATCTAAAACTTGCCATTCCATTCTGCGGACTTTTGTCTCTTTTGCTACTTCTATAATTTTATTAAATAATAATTTTCCTATACCATTTCCTCGTTCAATTTCGGTTACAATAATATCCTCTAAAAACAAACACTTGCCTTTCCAAGTACTGTATTTAT